>CAMORQ010000224.1 GCA_946623915.1 uncultured Coriobacteriaceae bacterium
GGTGCCATCCATGCCGTCCAGCATGCTGCTTCGGGCTTGTTCGCACCGGCTAAATCGCTGTCGGGCTCGGTCTCTGCTGCCGAGCAGGCTATCGTTACGGGAATCGAAGATGTCAGGGCCGATGCGAACACGCTGAGCGAGTTGCGCGAGCAAAATCAGCAGCTGCGTGCCACCATCGCCCAGCTCGAAGAGTTTCGGCAGGAAGCGGAGAGGCTTGAAGGCCTGCTTGCCGTTCGCACGATGTACCAGGCGCAGGGTGTGCCTGCCCGAGTGCTCGGGCGTTCCACCGATTCGTGGAACCGGGTGGTCACCATCGACGCTGGGTCTGCCGACGGCGTGCGCGCCGGACTGCCCGTCATGGGGCCGTCTGGCCTGGTCGGTCAGGTTGTATCTACGACCGATGGATCGTCAGACGTCCGCCTTCTTTCCGATGCGCAATCGGGCGTGGCGGTCATCATTCAGTCCAGCCGCGAAGAGGGAATTGTGCACGGGTCCATCGAGGGCCTGCTCTATCTCGACGACGTGCCGGACGACGTGGAAGTGCAATCGGGCGATGTCTTAATCACGTCGGGTTTGGGAGGCGGCTATTATCGCGGCATCGTTGTGGGAACAGTGTTGAAGGTCGAAGGCGAAGCCGGGGCGACCACGCGTAAAATCATCGTCGAGCCCAATGAACAGGCCGACCCGCTCGAAGACGTGTATGTGGTCACGTCGATGGTCACATCCATCGATCTCCCGTCGAAAAGCGAAGAGGAGGCCGCATCCACCGAAGATGCGGAAAGCTCCGAGAGCACCGATTCCGATGGGTACTACGATACCGAGGAAGAGGAGTACTAGCATGGGCGGTAGGGTAGGAATCGCCTCGATCGGCGCGCTCGCCGTGTTCGTTTTGCAGATCGTGCTCGCTCCGAACGTGGCCGTTTTGGGAGTGCAACCCAATTTCGTCATCGCGTACTGCGTGGTCATGGCGATGCTTTTGCCATCGACGCCTGCCTACATCATCGCGTTTTGCACCGGCATGCTTTCCGACCTAGTGGGCTATGGTCCTGTGGGGGCGCTTCCGTTCATACTGCTGCTGGCTTCGCTGGGCATCTCCTACGCGAACAAGGTATTCGGCAACGGAACGCCTTTCGTGTCATGCATCATTGTCGTCGCATTCGTCATCCTCGTTCATTTTTTCCATGCGGCGTTTATGGTGGCCATCACGTCTACTTACACCGCAGCAAGCGCATTTCTCGACATCGCCATTCCCGGGGCGCTCTACGACAGCGTCTGGGGAGTTCTTCTGTATTTGCTCATGCATCGTATCCTGGTGCCGAGTCAGCCGTCGGGAATGGGGCAGGTGACCCCCGAATTGCGTTTGAGGTAGGGCCTTGCCGTGCTGTTCGCGATCCTTGCCGGCATAGTCACCGTTGTCGCCCTGACCCTGGGAATCGTCTTCTTCGTGCGCAAGCGCGCGTCGAGCAGCCAATCTCGGGTCAATTCGAAGCAACAGGTCAACGCCATCGAAAGCGTCGGCGTGGCTGCCGATACGCCGACGGACGCCATTTCGGGCAAAGGTGCCGTGCAGGTCGAGACCGAACATGCTTCCCACGGCACGCCCGCCGAGGCCCTGCGCGGTCGTTTTGTAGCAGTGGGGGTGTTCGCTGCGGCGGTGTTCGGTTCGCTTTCCGCCAAGCTGTGGAGCATGCAAATCATGCAGCAGGAAAGCTTTGCGCTCAAAGCCCAGCAGAACCTCTATGCAACCGTGCACCGGCCCGCGCCACGCGGCCAGATCTTCGATGCGCGGGGTCTGGCGCTCGTGAAGAACCGATCCGCGTTCACGGTGCTCGCCGACGCCGACGTCGTTTCGAACCGCGACGTGGTCGGGCGACTGTCCGCCTTGCTGGGCATGCCGGCAGGTGTTGTCCGCCAGCGCATCCTCAACGCTAGTTCGGGTGCTCAGAACACGCGCGTGGTGGCCAGCGACACGACGCTGCGCAACCTTGCTTTCATCAGCGAGCATTCCGATGCGTTTCCAGGCGTGACGTGCGAAAACCGCACGAGTCGCATCTATCCGTTCGGCACCCTTGCCGCACATGTGCTTGGTTACTCCGGCACGGTTTCGGAAGAGGAACTGAAGAACATCCCCGAAGGCCGTGAAGTGATATCGGGTGACATCGTGGGCAAAAGTGGCGTGGAGGCCTCCTATGACGGCATGCTTTCAGGGGACCACGGTACGCGCACGATGCTCACCGATGCTTCGGGCAACATTCTCGAAGTGCTCTCCGAAACCGACCCGACCCGCGGAAACGACGTGTACTTAACCATTCGCGGCGCTGTTCAGCGTGTGGCCGATGAAACGGTGGCGGGCTACATCCGCGCAGGAACGGGAACCGCGGCATCCATTGTGTGTCTGGATGCCCGTGACGGGGGCGTCGTGGCGATGGCCAACTACCCGACGTATTCTCCCGAAAGCTTCATTGGGGGCATCTCGCAGGATGTTTGGGAGTCGTTCAACACCGAAGAGTCCCACTATCCGCTTATGAACCGGGCCATTGCCGGCGCTTACCCGGCCGCGTCGACGTTCAAGGCGTTCACGGCGATGGCGGGCTTGGAATTCAACGTCATCGATGCGAAGAGCGTGTCGAACTGCACGGGCGTCTGGACAGGGTTCGGTGAGGACTACCCGCAGGCGTGTTGGGTGTTTCCAGGCGGTGCGCATGGTAGGCAGGACGTGATTGCCGGCATCGCCAATTCCTGCGACGTGTTCTTCTACGACATCGGCAAGGCTTTCTACGACCGGCAAAGCGAACTCGGGTCGACGGCTATGCAGGACTACATCGCCCAATACGGGTTCGGCCGACAGACGGGAATCGACTTGTACGGCGAAGCGTCGGGGCGCATTCCGACGCCCGAATGGAAGGCCGAATACTTCAAGGACGTTCCCGAGGAATCTTCTTGGCTCGGCGGCGATTACACGAACATGGTCATCGGACAGGGTTACGTGTTGGTGACCCCTTTGCAGATCGCCGCAGGTTACGCGGGCGTGGCAACGGGCAAGGTGTACAAGCCTCACGTGATGAAAGAGGTGCGCAATTCGTTCGATCAGGTGGTCATCGAATACCAGCCTGAGGTGCTCTACGAACCGGATATGACCGAAGAGCACATCAAGTTGGTCCGCAAGGGCCTGCGCGAAGTGATGACGGTAAACGATTACGACCGTTTTTTCTACGGGGCTAATTACGAAGTTGCAGGCAAGACGGGGACGGCGGAAGTCTTCGGCAAGAGGGACTACAGCCTGTTCGCGTGCTATGCGCCCTACGACAATCCCCGTTTCGTGGTCGTGTGCATATGCGAAGAAGGCCCGACCACCATCACGTCGGCCATTCCGATGGCCGCCGAGGTGCTCATGGCAGCCATGGACCACGAAAGCGGCGAATTAACCGACAAGTTCGAAGCGATTCATTGGACCACGCAGATCAACGTTCCTAAACCGTCTGATGACGAAGATGGCGATGGGGGCGAATCGTCCGACGAAGACGGCTACTATGATTACTCTATTGCTCCCGAGGGACGCACCGACTAGGAAAGGGGGACGGAATGCCTGGTGATGTTGCGCAGATCGATTCGGTATCGATGCCGGCCGACGCTTCTGTCGTCGCGGGGCGCCCGCGCCGTTTCAAGTACCTGAACTTCCCCTTCTTGGCCATCGTTGCCTTGGTGTCCCTCTACGGTTTGGCCATCGTGTATTCGGCGGTTCGCGGCAATCCCGATTACAGTTTTTCGCGCCAGGCCGGCGGAGTGCTCGTGGGCGCGGTTTTGATGCTCGCCCTGTTCAGGGTGGATTATCGCGGTCTTTCCGACTACATGACCATCTTCATCGTGATCAACGTCGTGCTCATCTTGCTTCCCCATGTGCCGATCATCGGCATCAACACCATGGGGGCCACATCATGGGTCAAGATAGGCCCCTTGCCCCAGTTGCAGCCTGGCGAATTCGCGAAGATCACTGTTATCCTGCTCGACGCGGCCGTCGTTGCGCGCTACGGCGGGAAGATGGACCGCGCCAAGGACTTCCTGAAGTCGCTCGGTATCATGATGATTCCATTTGTGTGCATCATGACTCAGCCAGACCTCGGGACGGGCCTGGTCTATATCTTCATCGCCGGCATCGCGATCATGCTCGAGACGAGCGTGCTGCTCGGCCTCCTCGTGCCCGGCGACA
>CAMORQ010000225.1 GCA_946623915.1 uncultured Coriobacteriaceae bacterium
CGGGTGCGGGCATTACAACCTCACCGGCAAGAAGGCGCTCGCGACGGCCAGGATCAGGGCGGGCAGCAGGTTTGCCACCCGGATGCGCTTGCCGAAGGTCAGGTTCACTCCCACGCAGAAGATCAGCATGGAGCCCACCATGGACAGGTTGGCCAGGGCGGCGTCGGTCATGATCGGGGCGATCAGCCGGGCCAGCAGCGTCAGGCTCCCCTCCAGTATCAGCACCGGGATGGCGGCGAAGGCGCAGCCCTTGCCCAGGGAGGAGGTCATGACCATGATGATGACGAAGTCCAGGATGGATTTCGTGACGAGCACCGAGCTGTCGCCGGAAAGACCGTCCTGGATGGCGCCCACCACGGCCATGGCCCCTACGCACACCGTAACCGAAGCCGTGACGAACGCATCAACGAACGTGCGGTCTTTGGCGTTGCCCGTTTTGCGCTTGAGCCATTCGCCGAATCGCCGCACAAGCCCGTCGATGTCCGCCAGCTCGCCGATGAAAGCACCCGCGACGATGCTCAAAACCACGTACAACGACATGCCGGAAGCAAGCGATGGCCCGCTTACGGCTAGCATGCCCTGCATGGCTCCCGCAATGCCGATGAACAGCACGCACACGCCTGAAGCCTTCGCCAGACCGTCCTGCAGCCGGTCGTTGAGCAGCTGACCGGCGAAGCTGCCGATAAGCCCCGCCAACACTATGGCAACCACGTTGATTATCGTTCCCAAACCTGGCACAGGCTCTCCTTCACGGCACGACAGAACGCACGAGGCAAGATTGTACTGCATGAGTTTCATCGCCGAAGGCACCATTCGGCTGACCGCGATTTCTCTACGCGTGTGACGGGAGCATGTGACGGGGTCGGGCGATTTGTCACACCCCCCGGGGAGTGCGGACAAATCACCCGACCCCGTCACATGCCCGACCCCGTCACACGGCGTGATGCAAGGCTCGGCGGCGCAGCCGCGCAACTCCATCCGCACATGCAGGCGCCGACGATGGCCGCCACGCGCGTTTTGCGAGACAATGGGGACATGAAGTTCGTGTTTGCATCAGATTCGTTCAAGGGAACGATTTCGAGCGCCCGCATTTGCGAGCTGCTCGAGCAGGCGGCACGCCGGGCCTTTCCCACCTGCGAGTGCGTAGGCCTTCTTATGGCGGACGGAGGAGAGGGCACGCTCGACGCCATCGCGCGAACGCGACCGGGAAAGCGAATCCGCTTCCCCGCCCACGAAGCGCTTCTTCGCCCCATGCAGGGAGAAATCTTCCTATGTGGAAAAGACGCGTTCGTGGAAACCGCGCAAACGTGCGGCCTTGCCCTTCTGGAAGAAGCGGAGCGCAACCCCCTTGCCACCAGCAGCTACGGCGTAGGCGAAAGCATCGTGGCAGCGTTGGATGCGGGAGCCGAGCGCATCACGGTCGGTTTGGGTGGATCGTCGACCAACGACGGAGGCATGGGCTGCCTGCGCGCGCTCGGCATGGCGTTCTTCGACAGCGCGGGAGCTCAGCTTGCCGGCACCGGAGCAGACCTTGCGGCCGCGGCTCGCATTGACACGCGGAATCTGGACGGTCGCCTCGGCGATGCAGAGTTCCGGATCATGTGCGATGTGTCCAATCCGCTTCTCGGACCCTGCGGCGCAACCTACGTATACGGACCTCAGAAAGGCGCGGATGCCGCGACGCTCGACCGGCTGGAAGCAGGCATGCAGCGCTTCGCCCAGGTAGTGGAAAAAGCACACCCAGCAGTCGACTTCGCGACACCTGGTTTCGGTGCGGCGGGAGGACTGGGCATGGCGCTTTCGGTGTTCTGCGGCGGGCAGCGCGAACCGGGCGTGCACGCAATGCTACGATGGGCCGATTTCGACCGCGTCGCCGCCGACGCCGACCTTGTGATAACGGGCGAAGGGCAGATGGACGAGCAGACCCTGCAGGGAAAGGTCCCCCTGGGCGTGCTCGAACGTGCGTGGGAACTGGGCGTTCCCGTAGCAGCAGTGTGCGGGCGCATCGCCGGCAGCGAAGCGATGAGACAGCGCCTGCTCGACGCAGGATTCGACCACATTATCGAAACCGGCGCAGGCCAAAGCGTAGAGCACGCTCTGCTCCATGCCGAGGAGAACTACATGCAAGCGGCAACCGAATTTTTCCGCGACGTGAAAGCGCGGCAAGGCGACAACCGGCATGAACCCCAGCAATCCGGCTCTTCGTCATCCTAAGACAATACGTATCCTCGTATGATGCATGGACGCGACGTAACGAAGGAGGAAAAAACCGTGAAGCACATATGCAAAGTCACCGTCATCGACAAGAAGGTTTACCCAGAGCTGCAGCAGGCCTACCTGGCCGACCCGGAAAGCGGGGCGTGCCCCTGCTTCGAAGTAGGCGACGAATTCGTCTTCCACCGCACCGACGGGCGTGACGATTTCTGGCATTTCGGGCGCGACCTGGACCCGAAGTTCCCCTGCGCAGAAGCGTGGGACTGCATCAGCCGCTACATCTACACAGCGCTGCAGGGTGGCGCGATCATGAAGGGCTGGACCAACGACGAACGCATCATGATATCGTGCTGCAACGACGGGACGCGCCCGGTGATCTTCAAGATCGAGCGCTTCGACGAAGCCGAAACGGATGCCGAACGCACGTGGCTAGAGACGCGTGACTTCACCCACGGCAAGGACGACGCCTACACAGGAGCGTAGCCGACCGGCAGATTCCATCTGCATGTCGGGCGTGCGGGGGCCGGGTGGTTCGGGCATGCGACGGCACAGGCACGGCCCCGCCACACGATTTCAGAGATGCTCGCGGGCGAAGCGCTTCACCTTTTCCGACAGTTCGGCGAGCTCGCCAGGGCCTAGCTCGGGTAGGTGCTCCAGCTGGTCGATGAAGTGGGCCACGCTTTCGTTGCGCTGGGCAGCCATGCGCTCCTGGCAGTAGCTTACGACCGCGCCCGTGACCAGAGCAAGGAAGAGCACCGAATAGGCCGACAACACGACTACCGCCGCGCGCCCGATGGCGGACGTGCAGGTGAAGTCCCCCAGCCCGATGGTGGTGACCACCTGGAACATCAGCCACGCCGCGTTCCCAAAGCCGCCCAAGTTCGGCTCGCACGCACCCACGGCAAATGTGGCGACCAGGAACAGCAGGACGAACGCGACGGTCCATGGGACGAGCCCTGCCGCACGGATGACCGGCCATACAGCGCGGAACTTAAGCGGCGCGCCCTGGCTAAAGCTGCGGTTTTCGTTTTCTCGCACGCTTTCCACCTCGCTTGAAATCGATGATCTATTCGCATGATGTATCTTAAGCCATGGTGCGTAATCATGATGATTTGCAGACATGGCGATTCGCCGCGCAGTTGCCCGAGGAAATCGCTAGAATAATCATTCGTTACTTATAGTGGACAAGGAGGCTAACGATGATTGCCCATGATACAGTCATGAAAAACGATGTGGACACCGACAAGGCGGGTCTGGTCGACTTCATCAAAAGCGGACGCCAGGTCGAACTCGAGTTCGCCGAAGAACAGGCCGACGAAGACGGCTACATGCACTGGGACACCGAATACTGGTCGGCGCTTTCCGACAACAAGTTCATCTGCACGTACTCGCTGCGCGGCACGCATTCCAGCGAGTTCACGCACTACAACTCGTCCGACATGGAGCACTACTTCAGGCCCGACCAGGCCAAAGAAGTGCGCATAGGCTAGACGCACTCCCCCAACTGAAACTACCGCATCCCAGCCGGACCTGTTAGGCGCCCATGCCGCTGAAACGCTCGAAGAACGCTTTCAGTTTTTCGACCACACGCGCTTTCATGCTGGTGTAGGCGCCCTCCGGAGCGAAACGGGAAGGCTTCACGGTCATCAGAGCGGTTATCTCGGTGCCGGCCTCCTGCACTCCCCCTTCGGCGAACGCGCGGGCAAGAAACTCGCGTGTGGCCACGTCGTCCAGGGATTCTTCGGCGATGATGGCCGAGAGCTCCTTCTCGCGCTGTTCGGCGATGTATCTCTTCCAGTCGGCCGTCACGTCCTCGCTCGACTCCAGGCTGTCGATGAAGCGCTCGATGAGGTCGCGCTTGTTGCGTAGTTCGTAGCTGGATGCGATGGCGCGCTCCACGTCGGCGATGATCAGCTTGTCGGTACAGTTGGTATCGTGGTACTTCTGCACCAGC
>CAMORQ010000226.1 GCA_946623915.1 uncultured Coriobacteriaceae bacterium
AGCAGATATGTCGGTGTTTCTAAAGATTCCTGGTGCTAAATCCTAAAGACGGGGGTTTGTCAATGATTTCGCTATACTGGTTGTGACACTCCTTTCACCAGCTCTGCTTGGCATTATCGTTAGCGTGGTCCCATAGGGCATTCTGCTTCGATTACAATAGTTACGGAAATGGTTCGATTTCGCGAAAAAGAAGGTTTATGTGCTATGAAAGGCATAATTCTTGCTGGCGGCAGCGGTACTCGGCTATACCCATTGACGACGGTTACTTCAAAGCAGCTTCTTCCCGTATGGGATAAGCCAATGGTGTATTACCCGCTTTCGGTTCTGATGTTGGCTGGGATTCGCGATATCCTTATCATCTCAACTCCCCATGACCTCCCAAATTTCAAACGGCTTTTGGGGAATGGATCTCAATTTGGTGTCAGCCTTGAATACGCCGAGCAGCCTGAGCCAAATGGCCTCGCTCAAGCGTTTGTGATTGGTCGTGAGTTCATCGACGGACAGGCGTGCGCGCTTGTGCTTGGCGATAACATCTTTTTCGGAAACGGCCTTCGCAGGCATTTGACTCGGGCGGTTAAATGTGCAGCGGACGGGTTGGGTTCTACTGTATTCGGATACCATGTAGATGACCCAGAACGCTTTGGCATTGTCGAGCTTGACTCTGAAGGGCGGGCTATTTCTTTGGAGGAGAAGCCTGCCAACCCAAAGTCCAATTATGCAGTTACAGGTCTATATTTTTACGATGACCGTGTTTGCGATTTTGCAGCAAGTGTGGAGCCCTCCGAACGAGGCGAATACGAGATTACTACGTTAAACCAGATGTACCTCGAAGATGGTTCATTGAACGTTGTGACTTTGGGGCGAGGGTATGCTTGGCTCGACACCGGCACGATGGAAAGCCTGTTTGAGGCCTCGGAGTTCGTACGTGCTGTTGAACGTGCCCAAGGGACGCCTGTCGCCGTGCTCGAGGAAGTGGCCTACGAAAACGGATGGGTGACGCGAGAGCAGTTGCTTGTGGCTGCGGAACGTTATGCCAAGAGCGAGTACGGCAAGCATTTGCAGCGCGTTGCCGAAGGCCAATTCGCGCGCGTCCGAGGAAAGTATTAAGCAGGGGTAAGGGGTATTAGCTACGAGACCGCTAACTGCTGTTTTGGCGTCGTAATTGCGTCGTTTTCTGGTTCGGAGTATTGTGCTTTTAGGCAGATAGCTCGTTTATGGCGGTCAAGCTCCTTGCCCCATGGAATGCTGCCTTACGGCCAGAGGGAATCATGACCTTCCCTCTGGCCTAGTTTGTTTGATGGGGGAGGGGGTTGAGGTTTGTGGGCCCGCTCTGCCTGGCGATGCTTTCCTTGGGCGGATATAGGCGGTGGGGCCGTTGAAGGATGCTGGAAATGCTATCTGGCTCATATCCGATACCGATTATTTTTTGTATGAGTAACTGAATTGACGCTAGTGTGATTTCCTGATATTCGAGTCCGGTGGTGTATCGGTTGCCGCCACGCCAGCTATGTATACCCGCGTTCGTGAGCAGGCTACGGCCTGTGTCTGCATGAGAAAAGCTGAAGCCGTGCAGGCGCACATGGACGGGCGCATCAGCACCTGCGCATGGAACAAGCTCTACCGCATGGAACCGCTCGACGGGCTGCGCTTCCCGGAGGGAAGGAACTACGAGGACGTCGCCACGACGTACGGGCTGGTCGCGCGTTGCAGACTTCTCGTGTGGTGTGGGCTCGTCCCGAGCGTCGAGAGGTGCCTGTACCACCACGTGAAGCGGCCGGGGAGCATCGCGCAGACGAGGTCCCTGGCCAACATGGGCGATTATTGGGCGTCGAGCCGCGAGCGCTACGAGTTCTGTATGCACGCCGGTTCGGGGTGCGGCGTGCATACCGGGTCGGGGTGCGGCGAGCGGACCGAGTCGCACGCGCGCCGCTCGATGGCCGGCACCGCGTCTGTCGTATGACGGTGGGGGTTCGGCAACAGGCTTGCCGGCCTGCGCGCGAATCGCGGCTTGTTCGAGGAGGTGACCGGTTTCGCACGAAGGGAGCTCCCGCCGTTCGGCGAGCCCGGTTGGCCAGCACGCGTGCGCTTCGGCGCCGCGTTGGCCCGGGTCGAAGAGTGCCAAAGTGGTGGCAACCTGAAGAGTCTGAGGATACGCGGCTTGCCCTCGTGCAAGTGCTCTCGGAACCATCCTAGATGCGCGTTTTATCCCAGAAATTCCTTAGCAATACGCGAAAGGAACCCAGTAAACGCTAGAATCATCCTGAAGCGATCGCGCCACACATCCAGGAAGGCGGGCGGCGTTGAAGGTTCTGCTAATAACTGAGTATGTAGCGCCCACGCTTTCGCCGGCTTCGATTCGGTGGTCGAAGCTTGTTAAGTATCTGGCCAGGGACTATGGTCACGAGTTCGTTTTGCTCACGAACAAGAAGCGCTTCAAGGGGTTGCGACCATGGAACCAGGCGTATCGTTACGATGCCACGCTCGCAAACGACCTGCAATTTTTTCAGCGAATAATTGAAGCTGACGATTCGGTGTCAGAGAGATTTTGGCACGTGGTAAGAAACCTCGGACGCACCGTGCGCAAATGGCAGCGCGGGTTAGGTCGGGGCGTCGTGATACAGAAAACCACCGCAACGCCTTCGGAAGCCATGCCAAAGCCTTCGCTTGTTCGAAGGATTGGCTTCGGTGTGCAATCGCGGATAGAGGAGTCGCGGTATCGATCTGTGAGAAAGCAAGCTCCCAACTGGCGGGACTATGACGCTGTGATCTCAACGTACAATCCCAGCTGGACTCACAGGATTGCGGCGGAAGGCAAGGCGGCAAACCCGGAGCTGGTGTGGATTGCCGATTACCGGGATGCTCCCGTCTATTCGATAGAGACGGCCACACCCGAAAACTACGGTTTTGCCCGGCGATTCACCGGAGCTGCCGATTGCGTCATCAGCGTTTCACGCGGCTGCATCGAAAACCTCTGCTTGCCGGAAGGGCAACGCTGGGAGGTTGTCACGAACGGCTTCGACGAAGAAGATGCGAAAGAGTTCGTACGAGAACGTGATGTCAGGTTCGTGATCGCTTACACGGGCTCGCTCTACAACGTTCCCGGCGCGGTGCGGGATATGACCCCCTTGTTCGATGCGCTCGGCTCCCTCGTCGCTTCGGGGAGTATCCCTGCAGATGAGCTTGTCGTCGAATATGCGGGGCCGAGCGCTGAGGTATTCGAGGTTTTCTCGCGGGAGCATCCCGAGGTGCCGGTCATCTCCCATGGTCTGGTTTCCCGACAAGAAGCGCTCAACATGCAGATGCGGGCTTCGCTCCTCGTGCTGTGCAGCTGGAATACCCGTCTGTCTCAGGGCATCGTGACGGGCAAAGTGTTCGAATATCTCGCTTCGCGCGTTCCGATAGTCGGCCTTGTTTCGGGCGACCTTCCTGGCTCGGCTATCAAGGAAATACTTCAGCGATCTGCGGCGGGATACTGCTACGAGCAGGCTCACGCTGAAGGTGACCTCGAAGATCTGAAGGCGTATCTGCTGGAAAAGTACCTTCAATGGAAAAGGGAAGGACTGACCTCGTATACCCCTGACGAAGACTACATAAGCCGGTTTACCCACAAGAGCCTGGCGGCGCAGGTTGACCGGTTGTTGCGCATGCGCGAAAACGGAGGCGGAGCAAATGACTTCTGAGAGTAGGGTTTGCGCTGTGCGCAAGAGCATTGAGGACCGCTCGCTTGTGTGCGCGATCATCGGCCTCGGTTACGTGGGTCTGCCCCTCGCCGTGGAGATGTCGAAGGCGGGTTTCAAGACGATAGGCTTCGACATCGCGCGAGACAAAGTCGCCCAAGTAAATGTTGGGCACAGCTATATCGGCGATGTCGTGCAGGAGGACCTCGAGCAGCTCGTAGCGGACGGCATGCTCAAGGCCACGAGCGATTTCTCGCTTATATCACACTGCGGTTTTGTTGCCATTTGCGTGCCGACGCCCTTGGACGAGCATCGTCAGCCGGATACTTCCAACATAGTGGCCGCTGCGCGGGAGGTCGCACCGCACCTTGCGGAGGGAAGCATGGTTGTGCTCGAGTCGACCACCTATCCCGGTACCACCGAAGGGCTCTTGTGCTCGCTCTTGGAATTGGGTTCCGGGATGGTGTGCGGGGAAGAGTTC
>CAMORQ010000227.1 GCA_946623915.1 uncultured Coriobacteriaceae bacterium
ACAGCAACGACGCGTTGGTGTCACATTGTGCGGCCGTTGCCCAGGGACAGGATGGCCCGGGACAGGTAGGCGATCACATCTTCGGGCGTCACTGCGATGCTGGTCAGGTCTTCCGCTGCCAGAGCGCCGGCACGCGCGTGCAACGTGGTCCCTAACACGCAGGCATCAACCGGGTCGATTCCTTGCGCGAGAAGCGCGCCGACGGTTCCAGCGAGAACGTCGCCCGTGCCCGCCTTCGAAAGCGCAGCTGTCCCCTCCGTCATGCAGTAGACGTCGCTGCCGTCCGAAATGTAGGTGTTGGGGCCCTTCAGCACGCAGATGGCATGGTAAGAACGCGCCAATTCGCAGGCAAGCTGGTTGGGGTCTTCGACGGGCAGGTCGAACGGCTTGGCCAACAGCGTCGCTTCCCCGAAGTGAGGCGTGATGACCGTGACCAGGTTGTCGGACGCACGCTGCTCGCACAGCGATGGAATCTTGCGAATGGGGAGCATGGCCAGCGCCCCTCCGTCTACGAGCACCGGCGCCTTTCCCCGCTTGAGTATCTGGCGAGTGACGTTGGCGATATAGGGGTCGGTGGCGTCGAAGCCGCACCCCAGCACGTACGCGCGCGGATGGCGCTCGTCTGCCCTCGGCATCCAGTTCGTGCCGTCCCATTCGCTCCACGCGCGCACCACCAGCGACGGCGCGATGATCTGAACTTGTTTGACGATGGAATCTTCCACGTACACTTCGCTGTAGCCGGCGCCGGCGCGCTGGCCGGCCAAAGCGGCCAACCCCGCGGCCCCGGGATAGGCGCGACTGCCCACCACCAGGATAAGGCGGCCACGGGAGTATTTGTACAGGTTGGGTGTGGGGTAAGGCAGCAGGTCGCAGAGGACCTCGGGCGTGTATTCCCGCATCTATTCCTCCCCCGCCTCGATGGAAGCGTCCTGGCCTGCGGCGGCGTCGGCGGCATCGGCGTCGGAAACATCGTTGGCATCCGCAGCGCCGTCGGCGTCGGCGGCGTCCGCACCGTCGCTTAACGCGAAGCCCTCGTCGTTTTCAACGCCCGACGCGTCGGCGGCGTCGGCGGAATCTGGCGTGACGCCAAGCTCGGGCAGATTTCCCACGGTTTCGCCATGTTCGTTGCGCACCGGCAAATCGTCGAGCAGCGAACGAGCTTCCTTGAACTGCTTCGCCAGCTCTTCCATGGGGTCGATGCGCTCTTCGGCCACGCGCACCGAATCGTCCGTGATGGCCATGGCGCAAGCAACCGCGTCGGAATGCGTGTAGGAAAGCGAAACGGGGATCTCGCGCACGCCAAGTTCGCGAGCGGCGTCTGCCGCCCGACGGTGCAGGCGCACCTGGGGACGGCCGTACTGGTTTCGCACCACTTCCACATCGGCCGGCGCGATGCCGAACGCGAACCCCGTCCCGAGCGCTTTGAGCACCGCCTCTTTGGCGGCGAAGCGCGTGGCGTAATGGACATAGGGCTGGGCGGTCGACTCGCAGTAGGAACGTTCCTCGTCGGTGTAGACGCGCACAGCGAATCGCGGCGTGCGGTCCAACACGCGTTTCATCCGCGCGATTTCGACCAGGTCGACCCCGAGTCCCACGCTGCCTTCGAGACCGGCGAACTCTATTTCGACCTCGTCTTCGTACTGCTCGATTCCGGGAGCATCCTGCTGCTCGCTTCCGGGGGCGTCCTGCGTCCCGGCCTCGGGAGCCTCTTCGTGCTGCCCGGCTTCGGGAGCATCCTGCTGCGTCGCTTCGGGAGCGTCCTGCTCTTGCTGGCCTAAGCCAGTGTTTTGTTCTTCTGTAGTATCCATGCCCCTATTCTACCGTAGGGACACGGCATGATGCGCGAAATCGTAGATGCGCTGTACAAACGCCTCTCTGCTAAGCAGGGGCTCCCCTTCGGCACCGAGGTAGTACATGGCGTCGACCACCACGATTCCCACCAAGCTGGCGGCGGCGAACGACGGATCCAACTCGGACCGGACCGTTCCGTTGCGCTGCCCGAGTCGGAGCTGTTCGGCAATCAGGTCGATCAGGCCTTGAACCGCCGCGCGCATGTCGTTGGACCAGGCGCGGCCGCTGCGCCAGATTTCAGTCGACAGCAGCTGGGCAAGCTCCTTGCGTTCGTAGAGGCGCGAAGCGAAGACGTTCAGCATGCCCATCAGCACTTCCTGCGGTCCGGACGTGCCAGCCGCCAGCTCGCGGAACCTCTTATCGAACTCGTCGAATTCCGCGTCCAAAATGCTTTCGGCGATGTCTTCCTTGCTCTTGAAGTGATAGTAGGCAACGCCTTTCGACACGCCCGCTTCGCGCACGATTTCATCCACGGTGGCGCCGGTGAAACCCTTGGCGCCGATCACCTTCAGCGCAGCATCGAGCAACGCACGCCTGGTGCGGTCAGCTTTCTTAAGTTTGGGGACCAGGCCCCCCGCAGGTTTAATCGCTTCCATGGACCTATCCTATCCCAGGTTAAGCACGGGATGCAAATCCGCCATGGTAAGCATGCGCCTGCGCCATGCGGTAAGCGCGGTCAGCATGAAGCTGCCCAACCCGAACGCCGCGAGCACACCCAGCGACGTCACAATCACGCCCACATCGGTGCCCGTCATCACCTGGCGCATGCCCGACACGACGTAGGTCATGGGCAGATACGGGCTGATTCCCTGGAAGAACATCGGTGTCTGCTCGATGGGGAACGTGCCGGCCGCACTGGTCAGCTGCAGCATCAACAAGATGATGGCGATGAACTTGCCCGGGAACCCGAACACCGCCATGAGCATCTGGATGATCGCACCGAACACGAGCGCCGTGAAGATGCCGAACGCGTAGTAGGCACCGACGTTGTCGATCTGCAGGTGAAGCCCGAATTGCAGCACGACGAGCAGCAGCAGTGCCTGCACGACGGACAGCAGCGCAACGGGCATGTAGTTGGCAAACGCCACCATCAGCGGATTTCCGCCCGAAAGGATGAGGCGCCTGTCAAGCGGTTTGAACACGAAGCTGCCCATAAGCGCGCCAACCCACAGGCCGAGCGCTATGAAGTACGGAGAGAACCCGGTGCCGTAGTTCTTCACGGACGAGAAGTAGGTCTCCTCGAGCTGCACGGGGGAGCTGAACACTTCCGCTTTCGCAGCCGTGTTCGACACGCGCATTCCCGCAACACCGTCGTCGAGGCCGGTCGAAAGCTTGCCGGAACCTTCGACGGCGTCGCCGAGGCCGCTTGTCAGTTCGTTGGATCCGTCGGAAAGCTTGCCGGCGCCGTCTTCGAGCTTCGTGGCACCTTCGTGCGCGCTTTTCGTGCCGTCGGAGAGTTTGGCTGCGCCGCTGTCGAGCTCGGCAGCGCCGTTGGCAAGCGCCTTGGTGCCCGCCGCAACTTCGGAAATACCGGACTGGGCGCGCGCGACGCCGTCGTCGAGCTGGCCGGCTCCTCCCGCGAGTGCGGCAGCGCCGTCGCTCACCTGCGAAGCGCCTCCTGCGACGGATTTCGCACCGTCGTTCACCTGTGAGGCGCCCGATGCCACGGTGTCGGCGCCTGTGCTGGCCTGCGCCGCACCCGCGTGTGCGCTCTTGGCTCCTTCGGCCAGCGTGTCCGCGCCGGCCGACAGGGTCGAAGCGCCTTCGCTTACCTGGGAAGCGCCCGTTGCGACCGACGAAGCGCCCTCGTTGACGGTGGTGGCACCCGTGGCCGCTTCAGATGCACCCGATGCGACCGAGGCCATGGTGCCGTCGAGCCTGGAAGCCCCGTCGTCGAGTTGCTTGATGGCCTGGGACAAGGCGGGCGATTGCTCCACAAGCGGCAAAAGCTGGCCCGACAAGGTTGCGTATCCGCTCTTGACCGCTGCCGCACCTCCGATAAGGGTCTTCGCGTTGCCCGCATCCCCTAGGCTTGCAACGGCGGTGTCGATCCCGCCAGCGATTTGGTCCGCGGCGCCGCTCGCCTGCGCCAGGCTCGCGTCCACCGTGTCTTTCAGCTGCCCGAGGCCGCCGTCTATCTGGGACAAACCCATATCCATCGCCGCCCCGTCTGCTAGGCCGGCGGCAACTTCGTCCAAACCTGCAGAACTCGCGGCAAGCGTCGCGGCGGCGCCGCCCTTGCCGGCGTCGAGCAAACCCATTGCGTTTTCGAGCGCGGCACGCTGCTGTTCGTCAAGCGCGCTC
>CAMORQ010000228.1 GCA_946623915.1 uncultured Coriobacteriaceae bacterium
TTCAGTGGATCGGGCTGTTCGGTCCCATGGGCCTGTTCACCATCCTGGTAGCAAGCATCTGGATCACCCGCGTGTTCAAACCCGAAAAGGTATCTGACGCAGCTATCGCCGACCTTGAGGCACGTCTTGCCGAAGCCGGCAAGGAGCTGACACCGATTGAGAAGCGCACTCTTGCCATCATCGCCATCATGATAATCTGCTGGCTGATGGGCACCTGGGTTCCCGCCATGAACGTGACCATCGTGGCCATCTTCGGCATGGTCGCCATGTTCCTGCCCGGAATCGGCGTCCTCGAATGGAAAGATACTGCTGCACGCATCAACTGGGACCTCTCCTTCACCATCGGCTCTGTGGGAGTCCTGATCGGCGCCATGAGCACGACCGGCATTATGACCTGGATCGTCAACACCCTGCTTTCGGGCATCGGCGGCATGAACCTGATCCTGGCCTTCTTCATCATCGGCCTGGTCGTCTGCGTCATCCGCGCCTTTATCCCAACCGCACCGGCGATCGTGGCGCTGTTCGGTCCGCCGCTTTTGGCCCTGGCTCCCATTATCGGCGCGACCCCGACGGCCATTCTATACCTGCCGGCCATGTGGGCCTGCTGCCCCATGCTGCTGTGGATCGAGCCAATCTACCTGTTCAGCTACGGCTGGGGCTACTACAAGCCGCTCGACGTGCTGAAGTTCGGCTCCGTTCCGAGTTTCGTCTGCATAGCCGTGATGTCCTTCGTACCGCTCTACTGCGCCCTGTTCGGACTCTAGGATGTAGGTCGTCTTAGGCCTATCAAACAAGCCTACATCCCCCTTGCGCGACATGGGATTCCCTTCCCGTGTCGCGCATTTTCCTGTCTGGACCACGATAATCTGGTCGCACTTCTGCCTTTTCGCATGCGCGCCGCAGATGGAAAACCTTTCGCGCTACTCCCCCATTTCGGCGGCCCAGTCTATGTCGGTGGGGCGACCGAGGGCGTCGGCGGCGAAGGTGTACCTGCATCGTGCAAGGTCGACATGGTCGGCGTCGGCGAACAGCACTCCTTCGCGCTCGAGCATATGGCGTTGCACGTCTGGTCCGCCGAACACGAAACCCTCGCAGATACGGCCGTCGCCGAACACCACGCGATGGCAAGGGATTTCATCGCCTGGAGCAGGGTTCGCGCGCAGGGCGTAACCGACGTAGCGAGCAGAGCGCGGATGCCCGATGGCACGCGCCACATCGCCATAGGTGGTTACGCATCCGCGAGGGATGCGCCGCACCGCATCGTAGACTTTGTCGGAGAATTCACCCATATGTCTATAATACTGCTTTGAACGGGAATGATTTCGGTTAGAACAGGGGCGTTGAATGGCACGCAAGATCGTTTTTGTGGAATACCCGAAGTGCTCCACGTGCAAGAAAGCCAAGAAATGGCTGGACGAAAACGGCGTCGAGTACACCGATCGCCACATTGTCGAGAAGAACCCCACCGAGCGCGAGCTGCGCACGTGGCATAAGCGCAGCGGGTTGCCGCTTAAGCGCTTCTTCAACACGAGTGGCATGCTCTACCGCGAAATGGGCCTTTCGGCCAAGCTGCCCAGCATGAACGAGGACGACATGTACGCGCTGCTCGCTACCGACGGCATGCTGGTAAAGCGTCCGCTGCTCGTGTTACCCGACACCGTGATACCGGGCTTTCGCGAGGCGGATTGGAAAGACGCCTTGGAGCTTGCCTAACGCCTTACCCCACCCCAGCAAACCGCAGCAACACGCTGCTTGAAAAACCGACCAACGCGAATGGCGGCGATAAGCAGGCAGGCGAACGTGGGCCGGCAACGGCGCCTTCATCCGAGCAGCGAAACGTCCAACCACCAGGAAGACACGCGATGGACATCGACCTTAACTACACCGAGCACGGCAGCGGAGAGGCGTTGGTGCTGCTGCATGGCAACGGCGAAGACAGCACCTATTTCGAGCATCAGATACCGTTCTTCGCGCAAAGCTATCGCGTTCTCGCCGTGGACACGCGCGGCCACGGCACCAGCCCGCGCGGGGCGGCTCCTTTCACGCTCGAGCAGTTCGCGCTCGACTTAGAGGCATTCCTTGACTCGCACGACATCGAGCGGGCGCATCTGCTGGGGTTTTCCGACGGGGGCAACATTGCGCTGCTGTTCGCACTCGACCATCCGCAGCGTGTGCGCAGCCTCGTTCTGTGCGGGGCGAACCTGTTCCCCGAAGGCCTAGCACCCGATGTGCGCGAAGAAGATGCGCGCGCATTCCAGGAAGCCGAACGTGCAGGTGATGGACGCACCTGCGAGCTACTGCGCCTGATGATGGACGAACCGCACATCGACCCTGCGGACCTGGAACGTCTGAGAATGCCCGCCCTTGTGGTCGCCGGCACGCACGACATGATTCTAGAAGAGCATACGCGCCTGATAGCCGCAAGCATTCCCGGCGCTCAACTGCGCATCTTGGAAGGCAGCCATTTCGTAGCAGCAGAAAACCCCGGCGCGTTCAACGAAACCGTCGCTCGTTTCCTCGCTGACGCGACGAATTAACGCGGCGTCAATCCATTACATCCCGGGCACGGTTGTGCGGGTGAACACGTAGGTGTCATCGGTCGAGCGCCCCTCGTCGAAGCGGTAGTCGCTCCAGTCGAAACCGCGCAGGTCTGCAGGGGTTTGCGCCTGGATGCCGGCCAGATAGCGAACCATTTCGCCGCGGGCCATCTTGGCGTAGACACCCTTCTGAACCACCTTGCCATCTTCCAGCTGCCCGAACACGCAGGTGATACACGTGTCGTCTGGCTGCAGATGTTTTTCCACCGCTTTCGAGTACTCTTTCGACGCCAGGTTCACCAGGACGCGGCTCTCGTCCATAACGCTGTCCACAAGAGCGCTGCCCCAGTAGTCGTAGAGGTTGGCGCATCCCGCGACCTGGGCCTTTGCCTGCATTTCCAGGCGATAGGGCACTACGCCGTCGAAGGGGCGCAGCACCCCGTAGAAACCCGAGAGGATGCGCAAGTGCGCCTGCACCCAGTCGAACTGGCCGTCTTCGAAAACTGCAGGCGCCATATAGGCGTACTGGATGCCGTCGTAAGCGAGCAGCGCAGGCGTCAGGTTGCGGCGCAGGTCCATGTGGGCTAGGCGCTCTGCGTTCTGCTCGGCGATCGCGTCGCTGCACGCCCACAGCTTCTTCAGCTCGGCGTAGGAAAGTCCCCGCAACCAGCCGCGCAGTTCTTCGGCTCGCTCCACGAACACCGGCAGGCCCGCGCATTCGGCGCTGTCGGTGTCGACCACCATCTTCTTAGCTGGTGAAATGATAATCCGCATACGTTCTCCTCGCCGACACCTGGCTTTCGCAAGCAGGGTCGGACGCGTCCTTTAGGGCGGGCTTATTCGGACAGCTCTGCGAGCATCTGGGCAGGATTGTCGGCGGCTTTCACCTTGCCGAAGGCTTTCGCGATCTTGCCCTCCTCGTCGATAAGGTAGGTAGTGCGTACCACGCCCATCGACACCTTGCCGTAGAGCTTCTTTTCCTTCCATACGTCGTAGGCTTGCAGCACTTCGGTTTCCGGGTCGGAGAGCAGCGTGAAGGGCAGGCCGTACTTCTCTTCGAACTTCTTGTGCGATGCCACGGTATCCTTGCTCACGCCGATGACCACCGCACCCGCCTCCTGGAACTGCGGGTACAGATCGCCGAATGCGCACGCCTGCTTCGTGCAGCCGCTCGTCATATCGCGCGGATAGAAGTAGAGCACCACTTTCTGTCCGCGAAACTCTTTCAGAGTACGAATGTCCCCATTCTGGTCAGGCAGTTTGAAATCCGGCGCTTTCGTTCCCACTTCGAGCATGGTTCGTCCTTTCATACGAAGCTTTCGCACCAGTATAGAACAGCCTGTTGCAACCAATGGGCCCGAGATCTTGTTCTGCACCTGCACAACGCCGCTTGGAGCACGGGTGCGCATGGGTATCGTCGGGCATGTGCCGGCCAGCATGCCTCAATCGGAGACGCAGGGCCGCAGGATTGCCTCCCCACACTTGCAGGCGTCGTACCCAACAAGACGGCAGGAGCAATTGCGTAGCTTGCTTGCAGCAAAGCAGGGAAGAAAAAAACTGCGTACTTGTTTGCGCGAAGCACCTCCTGGATTATTCGGCCAAAGCC
>CAMORQ010000229.1 GCA_946623915.1 uncultured Coriobacteriaceae bacterium
GCCGGGAATCAACAACTTTCGAATCGATGTTGCCGCATGATGGACAGCGCATGACAATCCTCCGTTTCTAGTGCGTTTAGTAAAGATTACCATACTGCATATTGTGCCATCTAGCTGAATGTCAAAAATGTTGGCCCCGACATTTTGTTGGTTGCAATTCTACGATGTGCACGGATGGCCGGGCAAAGACATGTGCGATTCGGTGCCCTTTGCGAACTGGTTCGCTATTTACCAAATGCTAAAGCCCGGCATGCCGTAAACTCATCGAAAGCCTTCCGAGGTGCGTGGCATGCACTAGACTGAAAAGAACAAGGCCCCGATGGCGACAAGCCCATATGCCACACCCACGCCAACCGACTTATACAGAGGAATCTGGCCGAACGAGCACCCGGCGAGATTGCCTGTCGTAAGATCTTCGACTATCTCTCTGAATATGCGCATTTCTTTCTCCATTCCCTTGCATAGAACCAATGTTCGTGTATACTGTAAAACGAACAAAAGTTCTTGTCAATAGAAAAACAAACATTTGTTCTGCTATCTGAAAGGAGTCATCATGGCCAAAGAACTCACGAACCGTCAGAAAGCTGTTCTCGAATGCATCGAATCCTACATTGCAGACAAAGGATATGGCCCCTCTGTTCGCGACGTGTGCGAGAAATTGGGGCTCTCCTCCCCTTCTACCGTTCACGTTCATTTGAACGCACTGGAAGAAAAGGGCTACATCAAACGCGATGCCCTCACGTCTCGTTCAATCACCCTTGTCGACAAGGGGCGCACGAGCGCACCCGATTCCATCGGCTCGGTTAATTCGTCTACCGTCAACCTCCCTGTTGTCGGAGACGTTGCAGCCGGATCGCCCATCTTGGCCGAAGAGAACATCACGAACAATATGGACTTGCCAACCGAAATCGTTGGCGATTCGGCCTCGTTCCTCTTGTCCGTCCACGGCGATTCGATGATCGAAGCAGGCATCAACGACGGCGACTATGTGGTTGTGCGCGAGCAGCCAACAGCCAACAACGGCGACATTGTCGTCGCCCTCATCGACGACGGCGCTACGGTAAAAAGGTTTTTCAAGGAAAGCGACTGCATCAGGCTGCAGCCCGAAAACTCATCCATGGACCCCATCATTGTGCAAGAATGCACCGTCGTCGGCAAGGTAGTAGCCTTGTTCAGACGCATCTCCTAGATGTCGTCTGCCCTATACGCCTCGAAACGGGGCACGAGCGAAAGTGGAACTCGCAGCACCATGCACGTCCCGCTTTCGTTATGGGACTCCTCGATGATGCTGCATCGTTCGTGTGCCAGCGAAACATCTTTGCCTTTATCGTAGGGAATGCACACTCGTAGCACTTCGTCGCTTGCGGAAGCCATCGTCGAAATACGGTCAATAAGTCCGCCGATGCCGTCTCCCGTCGCGGCGGACACGAATGCGGCCTCCGGACGCCTGCTCTTCAACGCTGACAAAGCATCGCTGTCAAGAGAATCGATTTTGTTGAAGACGACGATTTGCGAAATACGCTCGGCACCTATTTGCTCGAGAATGGCATCTACCGCCGACATCTGGGCTTCGTAATTTGACGACGTCGCGTCGACAACATGCAAGATTATGTCCGCTTCGGATATTTCGTCCAACGTGCTCTTGAACGACTCGATAAGGTTGGTCGGCAGCTTCTGTATGAAGCCGACGGTGTCAGTGAATGTGATTTCGCGACCTTCGGGCAGGCGATAGCGCCTTGTCGTCGAGTCGAGGGTGGCGAACAGCTTGTCCATCTGGAGCACGTCAGCTTCGCAGATCCTGTTAAGCAGGCTCGACTTCCCCACGTTCGTATAGCCGGCAAACGCAACGCGCAGCACTCCGCTTTCGTTGCGGGATTTGCGCTGGACGGCGCGGTTTCGCTCGAGCTGGGCAAGCTCCCTTTTGATCTGCGTGATCCGTTTGCGCACCATGCGGCGGTCGACTTCGAGCTGGCTTTCGCCTTCGCCAAAGCGCGACCCGACGCCTCCGCCCATGCGATTGCTAGCGAGATGCGCCCACATGCCCCTCAGGCGCGGCAGCAAGTACTCGTTCTGCGCGAGCCGTACCTGAAGCCTGCCTTCTTTCGTCGTGGCATGGAGGGAGAAAATGTCGAGAATAAGCGCCGTCCGGTCTATGACCTTAACGCTCTTTCCAACCGCTTTTTCGAGGTTCGCTTGCTGCGATGGCGACAACTCGTCGTCAAACACGACGAGGTCGATTGACAGGGATTTGCACATGTCGGCAATCTGCTCGGCTTTTCCGCTTCCCACGAACGTCTTGGGGTTTGGGGTTTCGAGGCGCTGTGCGGTCTGCGCAACCACCACCGCTCCGGCGGTGTCCACCAAACGAGCAAGCTCGCCCATGGTTTCGTCGAGAGAAAACGACGATCCGGGCCTTTCGATGCCGACGAGAAGTGCCCGTTCGGGGACCGGGTCGGTGCTGGTTAAGGGAAAGCGTCGACTCATGCGCTCACATCCGCTTCTTCAACGAGGTCAAGAGCTTGAGCGAGAATATCATCGGTCGGCATAGCTGAAACGTCCAGCCAATGTATACGGGGATCCTTCCGAAACCACGTTCTCTGACGTTTTGCATAGCGTCGTGTCGCCGTTTTGATGCGGTCGATAGCTACGTCGAGCGTGCATTCGCCATTGATGTAATCGACGATTTCCTTATACCCTATGGCCTGATTCGCGGTAACCGCGTCTACGTAGCCACGCTCGATCAAAGAACGCACCTCTCCAACAAGCCCCGTTTCGATCATGCGGTCGACGCGCGCATCGATTCGAGAGGCAAGCACGTCCACATCGCAGCACAAACCTATCTGGCACGTTGGATAATACGGCGGTATGGAAGAAAACCGTTCCTTTTGGGTAAGGTAGCTCAGACCTTCTGCATGCAACTCCAAGGCGCGGATAACACGCTTCGAATCGTTGGGCGGTATGACTGCAGCAGACGCGGGATCGACATCGTTGAGCGCGTTCCACACCGCCTGAACACCTTCGTTCCTAAGCATTGTCCTGTACTCTGCGCGAATCGGATTATCGAGCTGGTCTCCAGGCGGGAACTCGAAATCGTCCACGAGGGCCCGTATGTAGAACCCAGTGCCGCCGCAAACGACCAGCCGTTTGCCAGCTTTGTCGAACGATTCAACAAGGGTTCGCCCATAATCCTGGAAGAGCGAAGCCGAATACGGTTGACCTGGGTCGACAAGGTCGATTCCGAAGTGTTCGACACGGCGTTCAGCAACCTCGATTTTGCCGGTCCCGATGTCCATCCCCGTGTAAACCTGCATAGAATCTGCGCTGAGCACGCAGGCTCCTATGTTTTCGGCAACCAATTGGGCGAGTTCTGTCTTACCCGTTGCCGTCGGCCCCACGACGCACACGAGCGGAACGTGCAGTTTGTAGCCCATCTACACCAGATTTCCCGACAGGTACCAAGTGCGGGCCTTGTCAACATGCACCGAACGCACCGTTCCCGCCAGCTCGTCGCATTCATCAGTGTTGTCAACTGGAACAAACACGGTAACTCCATGCGGGTTCTTGCCCGCGGCAACCAGTTCACCTTTTTTCGCATGACCTTCGAACAGCACGTCGGTCACTTGGTCCTCAAAACGGCAATTGGCTGCATAAGCGCCGTCCTCGACGATTTTTCGCAACCGCTCGAAACGTTCGAGGATGACCTCACGAGGGGTGTCGTCTTCGATGCGGGCAGCAGGCGTCCCCTCCCGCTTACTGTAAATGAACGTGAACACCTGGGTGTAACCGACCTCTTTCACAAGGTCGCACGTTTGCTGAAAATCCTGTTTGGTTTCACCCGGAAAACCAACGATGATGTCGGTGGACAGCGCGATATCGGGACATGCTGCGCGCAGCTTGGAAACAAGACTGAGATAATGTTCGGCCGTGTATCTTCGATTCATGGCACCAAGAACCGCATCGGAGCCGGATTGCACGGGCAGATGCAAAGCGGGCATGAGGTTTTGCAGCGTGGAAAACCGCTCGATAACGTCGTCACCCAGATCCTTGGGATGGCTGGTGGCAAACCGTATCCGTTCGACACCCGACTTCGATACTTCGCCAAGGACCTCGGAAAACCTCGTGCGACCGTACAAGTCCCTTCC
>CAMORQ010000230.1 GCA_946623915.1 uncultured Coriobacteriaceae bacterium
TTTTCTCCAGGTCGGACAAGGTGCCCTGCGCGATCACCTGGCCTCCGTTTGCGCCCGAGGCCGGGCCGATCTCGATCAGATGGTCGGCCGCCGCGAGCACGCGGACTTCATGGTCCACGACGACAACCGAGTTGCCGTCTGCGAGCAGGCTGTCTGCTACGTGGAGCAGCCCGTCCACATTGGCGGGGTGCAACCCGATGGATGGCTCGTCTAGGACGTAGAGCACGCCGTGCGTGCGGTTGCGTACCGCACGGGCCAATCGCGCACGCTGCCGTTCGCCGTTAGATAGCGTGCTGCTTGCGCGGTCGAGCGACAAGTAGCCAAGCCCCAGCTCTTGCAGCCGTGCGATCGGTTCTGCCATGTTGTCGATGATGCTGTGGGCCATGTCGCGCATTTCTTCCGGAAGAGAGTCGGGCACGCCGGGCAGCCAAGCGGCAAGTTCGTCGAGCGTGAGGGCCGTCGCCTGCGCCAGGTTGATGCCGCAGACGGTGGTCGAGCGCACTTTGTCCGACAGCCGCGTGCCCGCGCATGCCGAACACGGCGCTTCGGTAAGGTAGCGCGCCACTCGTTTCATGCCCTTCTCGTCTTTCACTTTGGAAAGCGCGTTTTCGACGGTGTACACCGCGTTGAAGTAGGTGAAGTCCATCTCTCCGGCGGTCCCGGTCTTTTCGTTGTAGTAGAGGATGTGCTTCTTTTCCGCTGGGCCATGGAACACGATGTCGCGCTCTTCCTCGGTCAGTTGGTTGAAAGGCACGTCGGTCCGCACACCCATTTCGCGGCAGATGTCCTTCATCAGGCTCCACATCAGGTGGCCCCATACCACTACGGCACCCTCGTCGATGGTCAGGGTTTCATCGGGCACGAGCGTGCTTTCGTCTATCGCGCGCATGATCCCGGTGCCTTCGCAGGATGGGCACGCGCCTTCGCTGTTGAATGCCATGGCCTCGGCGCCGGGACCGTAGAAGCGTTCTCCGCATGTTGGGCAGACCGTTTCGACTTCCAATGCCACGTCCATGGAAGGCGGGCATGCGTGACCATTGGGGCAGGTATGGCTTCCTAGCCGGGAAAACAACAGACGCAGGTGGTTTAGAAGTTCGGTCGAAGTGCCGAATGTGGACCGCACGCCGGGAATGCCAGGACGTTGCCGCAAGGCGAGGGCGGCAGGGACGTGGAGCACTTCGTCCACGTCGGATCGACCTGCTTGGCTGATGCGGCGACGCGTGTAGGTCGACAGTGCGTCCATGTAGCGACGCGATCCTTCGGCATAGAGCACGCCAAGCGCCAGCGAGCTTTTCCCGCTTCCCGAAACCCCGCAGATGGCAACCAGCTGGTTCAGGGGAACGTCGACCTGGATGTTCTTCAGGTTGTGCACGCGAGCGCCATGGACCTGGATGTGCGTTGGTATGGTAGGAGACGTGTGTTTGCTGGCCATGTCCATCCTCTCGTTTCTCGGTTTCGCGCTAGCTAGTATACCTATAGTCAACGTGTGGGGTGTCTGCGCGCGCGTGTCGGTGGGGACGGGGCCGTTTGGCGCGCCGCCGCCGGCATGCCTGCACCCTGGTTCTTCCGCATTCGTTGTTTACGGTTGGGAGTCATCCCGAAAAGCTACAAATGTCCTCGCTATACTAGAGGGCGAGAGGAGTGCCATGAACGGGCTGTTTTCACATCACACCGAATTGTCCGTCCTTCCCTTAGGGAGGGGCGTGGCTGTGCGCATGCTCGCAGTTCTTGTCGCGGCCTTGTGTGTCGTAGGCGCGCATTGTGCGGGCTGGGCGTTCGCCGACGAATACGACAATGCCGGCTACCCCGCCGAACCGCTTGTGTACGAATCGGAAGGCTATGTTCTCGAAGCGCCAGCGTACGAGGCCGTCGAACCTGAAGGCTACGCACCCGGCGGGCTGGTCTACGAAGGCGCCGCGCCCGACAACTACCCGTCCGATGGGATTGTGTACGAAGAGCCGGTTTTCTACGAAGATGCTGCCACAGGATTGCCCGTTGCACCACAACAACCTGCGCCAGATGCGAACGGCTACAACGAACAGCCTGCCTCGGAGGTGTATGCCTACGATGTGCAGGTAGCGCCCGACGACATCCTTATTTGGGGGACGGGCGATCAGGTTCGTTACACGGATGCCTACGGTGCGCCGCTCACGGGTGAATGGCGCATCAACGGGGTTGATTACGAGCTATCTCCAAATGGCTATATTCTAGCTGGAGGAGGTTCTCTCGGATCGAAGGGGCGCCTCTGCATTCCGGCCGTCGGCATAGATGTTGCCGTTAACCATGCATACGACGAAGACGCCCAGCAACTAACCGATTTGGGGGACAGCGCGGCATATGTGCGCTACTGCCTTTCGAAGTACTACATCGCAGACCACAACGACCAGGAATTTGCGCCTCTTACCCAGGTCGTTCCCGGCGACGAGGCGTTCCTGTTTACCGATGCCGGCATCGAAGCGTTTGCCTGCAAAAGTACGATGTACGGCCACAACATCGAAAGCGGGCTGATAGACGAAGCGGGCAACGACCTGTCGGCGAAGATTCCCATGGACGGATTCGTCACCTATACCTGCCTCGATAACTGGCGCAACGTCCATATAGTGTTTTGGGAGCGAACCTGGACCGCCTCGACCGACAGCACCGAACCGACGGTGCACCTCGACCGGCGAGACGCGAAAGGCGATCCCATGGAGCGCGCAGACAGCCGCCGCGAAATGGAAACGCGCACGGAAGTCGTGCTGTCCAAAGCGGCAACCCGAAGCAGTGCGTTCGCGCTTGACATGGTCGATTCCGCGCAGGTGCAGCGCACGTTTCCGGCCTTGCAGATGTGGAGCGCCGCGCAAGAGAGCAAAGCATTGGGGGCAGGTCCGATCGATGCAAGCGTGCTTTTCCGCGACCAGTACCGGTTCAGCCAGCGTCTCCAAGAGCGGGCTCGCGCGCTTAAAAAGATGGCGCACGCCTAAGCGGGTACGCGAGTGCACGCATGGCCCGAGCTTGTGAAAGGCGCCGTTTGCCATACAGCCGAAACTGCGCACGAGGGGAGGGCGTAGCGTGAGCGTTGAAGAGAACAGAGAGACCGATGGCGCGTTCGAAGGCGTCAAAGGCGTGGCCAGCGCCGCAGGCAAGACCGCCGTTGCGGCGGCTTTGGTTGGCGCGGTTACGACCGGAGCTGCAGCTGTGGTTCCCGACGAAAGCCATTTGCCTACACCTGTGCCCATCGTTCAAGTGATCGACCAGGATGCCGATGCCGCCGACACCGTCGTCGATGACCAGGAAGACAAGAAGGACGCGGCATGGAAGCGCATCCTTCAGGTGCTGAAATATGCCTTGCTAGCCTTGTTCTTCGCTGCCATGTTCGTTTTCGGCGTCCTTCAAGGATGCGCGTCGTGCGTAGGTCCCCTTGCGGTCCCCGCCCAGACGTCCGATTCGTCTGCGGCGCAAGAGGCTGCCTAAGTTTTTCGCGGGCGATGCGCGGTCTAGTTGTTTGCGCTGGTCTGCGGCACCAGCACGGGGAGCGCACGTTTGTGCATGGTGATGGTAAAGTCGCGTCCTAAGACTTTTTCGCCATCGGCCTGAGCGGGTGGCTCGTCATCGAAGTGCAAGACGATTTCCGATGCCTGATCGAAGCGGATGCCCCTGGCCTTCGTGTGCTTGCCACTCTTTGCCCGAGCAAACACGAACACCGCACGCGGCAGCGACCAGGGCGCTTCAGCGAAACAGATGTCGAACACCCCATCGTCGGGGCATGCATCGGGGCAGATGCGGAATCCGCCTCCGTACGTGGGGCCGATCTGCACGGCGAACGTGATAATGCGGGTGTCGATCTCGCGCTTGCCGTCGAGTACCGCCTGCACGTGTCTCTCGTCTAGATGATGCAGTAGTTGGTCGATGCCCACTTCGAAGTACAGGGCGCCTCCGGTTTTGCTGGAGGTCTTACGCTTTTCCATGGTGCCGATAGCAATCGCGGCATCCAGTCCAAACGAAAGCGTTTGGACGAAGTACTCATCGTTCGCCTGCCCTACGTCGAGAAGTTGCGGACTTGCGCCAAGCAGCTGATCGACAGCTTCTTCGATGGTTTCGGACATGCCCAGCGTACGCGCATAATCGTTGCCCGACCCGACGGG
>CAMORQ010000231.1 GCA_946623915.1 uncultured Coriobacteriaceae bacterium
CTTCCCATTGCGCGGCTCTGACACAGAGGGACAGCCACTTTTTACAAGCGTGTAGATTTGAGCTTTGGCCCATATACCTACTAAAAACATTGGTGGGGGAAAGCGCACGAAAACCCTTGGCAGAATTGACTTAAACGTATATGCCGTTGTGTGGACAGATCGTAGCGGCAGACGCAGACTTATATCAGCGCGACGAGCAACAGAAAAGGAGATGAGTCTCTACTATGGCAAAACAAATCACTAGTGAAGAATTTGACGCAAGGTTCGACGCGGGCGAAGACATGGATGAATACTTCGATTATGACGCTATAACTGTAGAGAATCCCGACCCCCGCGATGTGCTACTCTCGCTTCCAGAATGGGCTATAGCAGTTGCAGAAGCGGAAGCTAAGCGACGCAATGTTACGCGTCGCGCAATCCTTAATACTTGGATTACCGACAAGGCGGACGAAATACGTATGCACGTAACTGCTTAGCGAAGCCTAAATACATGGCCTGTGGAGCCCAGGCCAACGGGGACGAAGGGTGTTGTCCAGTAGTGTTGGTGAGCACGTACGACAATAAACCCGACAACCCACGCATAGCGAGAAATCGAGAAGAGGCTCTTGCTATAGTTATATGCGACTACTAGGGAATGAAGCAAAGAACTGGGAGGCGTCATGAGATACCGTACCTTGGGAAAAACAGGATTGCGCGTGAGCGAGATTGGCTTCGGTGCCGAATGGATTGGCGACCTGGACGCCGACGAGGTGCGTGCGATGGCGAAATGTGCTGCGGAGGCGGGCATGAACATCGTGGACTGCTGGATGGCAGACCCCGCCGTGCGCAGCGCCTTGGGTGCGGCAATCGAGCCCGAGCGCGATCAGTGGATTATACAGGGGCATGTGGGCAGCACTTGGCAAGATGGCCAGTACGTGCGCACGCGCGACATGGCGCTGGTGCCCGCCGCTTTCGAAGATCTGCTTGAGCGCCTGCGCACCGACCACGTTGAGCTGGGCATGATCCACTATGTCGACGCCGTGCAGGAGTACAAGGACATTATGGTCGGCCCCTTCTTCGCCTACATGCAAGAGCTGCTGGAGCAAGGCAAGATAGAGCATATCGGCCTTTCCACGCACAATCCCGACGTTGCGCAGCTAGCCGCCGAAGACGGGCGCATAGAGATGATAATGTTCAGCATCAACCCTGCCTTCGATCTTATGCCAGCCACGGAAAACATCGACGACTACTTCGGTGACTATTCCGATGAAAGCATGGCGGGCATCGACCCCGTACGCAGCAAGCTCTATGCCACCTGTGAGGCCAACAACGTGGGCCTTACCGTGATGAAGCCGTTTGCGGGCGGACGTTTGCTCGATGCGGCGACGTCGCCGTTTGGCGTGGCGTTGACGCCGGCCCACTGTATCCACTACTGCCTGACGCGCCCAGCGGTCGCAAGCGTGATGGCTGGTGTGCGCAATGTGGAACAGATGCAGGAGGCGCTTGACTACGAGAGCGCTTCAGAGGACAGCCTGGACTACGCCAGTATCCTTGCGGGTGCACAGGCGCATGCCTACTACGGTCAATGCATCTACTGTGGCCACTGCGCACCTTGTGTGATGGGTATTAACATTGCGCTCGTGAACAAGTTCGCGGACCTTACAGAAATGCAAGGCAGCGTGCCCGAAGGGGTGGGAGCCCACTACCGCGACTTGGAGAAAACGGCAGCCGACTGCATTGGTTGCGGCGACTGCGAGACGCGCTGTCCTTTTGGTGTGCCCATCGCAGAGAAGATGGCGCGTACGGCAGAGCTGTTTTCGTAAGTCGCGAGCAGACCTGACAAAGGGGTCGTACCCGTTTTTCACCTAACCCTGTACGAGCGGATACGCTGCCTGACCAGTACGGGCTCTACCAGGCCCTGTTTAACAAGCGCTGCACTCCAGTTGATGATGGTGCGGTTGCTTACATCGAAGATGCCCGCCATTTGAATGGGAGTGAATTCGCGAATGTCGTGCTCGATCAGGTAGTCGAAAAACGCGCGCTCTTTCTTGCTCAAATGGGACAGTGACGCCTCCAGGTTTTCGCCATGCGCCGCTTGCACCAGCTGTGTGGATTTTTGCGCATAAAGCTCCACCATGCGTAAGAAGTACCCCAGCCAGACCTCGGGGTGTGGAGGGTTGTTACGCCCGTTGTAGTACAGGGCGGGCAACCCCATCTGGAGCGCTGCATAATACTCTTGCGCATCGTAGGCGAAGTACTCCTCCAGCGACCCCACGCCACCGAAGCCGTAACCACATAGATCTAGGTAGTAGCCACTCAGGATGCGCGCTGTCCTGCCGTTGCCATCCTCAAAGGGATGAATTGTTACGAGCTCATAATGAATGACGCCAGCCTTCACGAGGGCATGGTCATCAGACGTCGCTACGTAGTCGCACAAGCTATCGATAAGCGGCTCGACTTCGGACGCCCCGGGCGGTATGTAGTCGGGTTTGCCGGTGGTGGAATCGTAAACGGCAAACAGGATTCCCGGCGGCATGGGACCGCGAAAACCGACCTTCTCTGGTGGCTCGCCAGCAACGACAATCTTCTGTACATCGAGTATGAGTTTTTTGCTGAACGGAGTGCCTTTGGTCAACTCTTTGTCAAGGTAGGTAAGCGCCCGATAGTAGTTGCGCACTTCCTCTTCGGGTTTGAGGAAGTGGCGCTTCCTGCTATCGACGGCGTCTGATGCCTGCTGTTCGCTGAGAGGGTTACCCTCGATGGCGTTGGAGGCATAGGTGCTTTTTTTCTTGGAGTTCTTCCGTAGACGTGACGAGATTGCGGGAGGAATCCTGCGTCCTGGGAACAGCACGCGACAATTCTCGATGGAGACGATGCGCGCGAGCATTTCGTTGGTGATGGTCGTATCAATCATGTGCAGCTCTATTAGTGAAATAATTACTTCACTATTATTTCACTATTTTCCGCCAATTGCAAAGACTCAATTACACAATGCCGTTGGCGGCACAGGCTGCTCGCCTTCCTGCTGTTGGCCGTTGTCGCCTGCAGCGTTTCCCTTGCCGCAAGCATGGATTCCGTTGCTGCCCCGGACTCTTCTTCGGAAAGCTCCGCTAGCGCGAGTTCGAGCGACCAGGTGCTTCCCAGCGTTACCGCTCCCGCAGGACGCTACGATTCATCACAGGAATTTTCGCCAGACGACCTGGTTGTCCGTTTCATAGACGTTGGCCAGGGCGACTGCACGATCATCTCGCAGGGCGGGCATCACGCCATGATAGATGGCGGACCGTCGAAAGAGTCGCAGAAGGTCTTCGCCATCCTCAAGCGCTTGGGCATAGACCACCTGGACTTCATTGTGGCGACGCACGCCGATGCGGACCACATCGGCGGGATCTCCGCGGCGCTCAATGCGGCGACGTGCGACGCGTGCTACTGCTCCGTCGAGGCGAGCGACACGCGCACCTTCGAGTCGATGGTGCGCTACACGAAGGCGAGCGGGGCGAACTTTGTCGTGCCCGAGATTCCGACCGCGGTGAAAATCGGTGACGCCGAGCTTTCGATTATCGGTCCCGTGAAGGCTTTCCCGGAAAGCGACAATAACGGCTCGCTCATATGCAGGATTGACTTCGGGAAGACGTCGTTTCTGTTCATGGGCGACGCCGAGGCAGACTCCGAAAGTGCCCTGCTGCGCTCGTCGGCAAATTTGGACGCGGACGTTCTGAAGGTTGCCCATCACGGTTCCGCGCAATCCACATCCACTGCGTTTGTGCGCGCGGTGAGTCCAGCGTACGCGGTAATATCCGTGGGCAAGAACAATAAGTATGGGCACCCGAAGGACAAGGTGCTCAACACGCTCGAGCGTTCCGGTGCGGCGATTTACCGGACCGACCAAAATGGCGATATTGCTGCAGTGAGCGATGGGGAGGCGGTAAGCGTCCTGCCGACGAAGGTGCCTTCTGCCGAAGAGATTAAAAGGTCGGCTGGCGGGCAGACCCAGAAGGAGGACACAGGACAGGATGGCGCTGCTGGGGCCGCTGGGGCTGCGGGCGCTGCGGGCGCCGCTGGTGCTGCGGGCGCGGCTGGGGCTGCGGGCGCTGCGGGCGCAGCCGAGTCCGAGACCGCC
>CAMORQ010000232.1 GCA_946623915.1 uncultured Coriobacteriaceae bacterium
CCGCAAGCGCCATGCCGTCCTTGTCCACGGTTTCCAGCACGCGGGAGAACAGCTCACTGGGCAGGATGAAGAAGCCTTTCTCCTTCACTGTTTCCTCGCGGCCGTATTCGGCCTGATCGTCAGGCAGCGATGCGTAATCGAAGGCCGGATCGCCCTCCTGTTCGGCCAGATAGGCGCACAGGTTTTCGCTGATGAAGCGGTAGAAAAGCGTGCCCAGGATGTACTGCTTGAAGTCCCATCCGTCCACGCTGCCGCGCAAATCGTCGGCGATGGACCAGATGGTCTTGTGAAGTTCGCTTCGCTGTTGTTCCTTGGTATTCGGCATATTGCCTTGCCTTTCTTTCGATGGGAACGGAATGCCCCCTAGTCAAACATGTCCGCGGGCGTGACAAGCCGCACGTTGCCGGCCTGCGCTGCCCGGCGTTCGCATTCCTTCGTGAAACCCGATTTTGCGAACAGGACAAGCTCTACCTTACTGGGGCCGTCCGCAATCAGCGAAGCCCGATGCTGCAGCGTTTCCAGCACGGTAGCACCAAGCGCCGCGTTCGTCCACTTGCACTCCCCTGCAACCACCTGGCCATCCACCCCAAGTGCCACCACGTCCACATCCGCCTGCTCGCGAAGCACGGGGTCGGCGCCCCACCACATGCCTATGCGTTGCGGGATAAGGTCGAACTGCCCTTGGGCGATGGCACGCCCAAGCCACTGACGGCACGCGTCCTCGAACGCATGGCCCATGTAGCCGGAAAACTCCTGGTCGACGACGTGCTTGGCCGCAGCTTCCGCCATGCCCGACTCGATCGCCGCAGCGTAGCGGGGCACGAACGTGTGCCAGAAACGGAACAGCCCGTCGGCTAGACGGTAGACCACCTGCTTCTTGTTAGCCTTCCCCACCGGGGTGCAGCGCTGCACTATGCCAAGCTGGGCAAGCGTCTTCAGGTGTTCGTTGACGTTAGGAGCGGCAATTCCAGTGGCATCCGCAATCTCTGCCGGGCGCGGACGCCCATGGGCAATGGCCCCGATAATGGCATTGTACGGCGCCGGCGCCTGCACTTCCTGCAGCATGAAATTCTCCGGCTCGGCGTAAAGGAAGCGCCCCTGCCCGAACAGACGGTTCGCGATGTTCCAGCGCAAGGAGTGTGCGGCATCCAGCTGCTCCAGGTAAAGCGGCACGCCACCCACCAGGGAGCACAGTTCCAACGCACGTAGGGGGCTTTCCACGCCCAACAGCGCGGCGGCATCCTTGTAGTCGAAGGGCTGCAGCTGAACCTGCGCAGTATGCCTGCCATACAGGGGGCTCTTTTCGCCAAGCACCTGTTGCTTCATGAAGCTTGTTGAGGAGCCGCAGAGGATAAGCATCATGCGCGAGCGTCCCTTGCGCGCATCGATCATGGACTGGAGCAACGACGATATACCTGGATAGGATTTCGCAAGATACGGATACTCGTCGATTACAAGGATGGTCCGCTGGGCTTCCGCTTCGTCAAAGGCGTACGCAAATGCATCTTCAAAGCTGCGGAACGCGGGAGCGGAATCGGAAGTCGGCGAAAGAGAACCTTTCCGCATAGCGGCGCTGTCATGCCACGAAAGCAGCGCGGAGCTAAGCGCATCCAGGTTTTCCCGTGCAGTGGTTTCGCGTGCCGTGAAAAAATGCACACGCGACTTTCCGTTCGCGAATTCGCTTATCAGCCGTGTTTTTCCCACGCGTCGACGGCCGTAGACTACCACCAGCTCGAAAGAATCCGAGGCAAACGCTTCTTCCAACATCTCCAGTTCTGCAGTTCGGGCAACAAACATGCTAGCTCCTTGTAGCATTGTTATTATAGACGGCTATAGTATTGACAAGTATAGTATATTCCAAATGCACCATTTGAAACCGGCCAGGTAAAGAAAGGATGACGAATAGGGACGGCGTCATAGCTGCCTATTCATCGTTGGCAATCTACCAACCCATCTCGTCGAACCCAATAATCCTTACGTTCGTCCGCCCGTCCGCCGCCGATACGCATGCATTGGTAAAGCCCGAACGCGAGAACAGAACGATGACGAATACGCAGCGCTCGGTCTTGGCCAGGTCGAAGACCGCCTCGATAGCGGCGCTGAAGCTTGCGTACAGCGGAGGGTCCGCGCTTGCCGGAACGCCTTGGCTCGCCAGCGCGATGCTGCCGCTCAGCGCTTCGAGATTGCGCGCGATGTTCGATTCCAGGGCCTGGAAGTACACCGCACGCTTATCCTTGCAGAACTGGCTGATGAGAGCGGTTTTCCCCACACGTCTGCGCCCGTAGACAACGACGTACTCTCGTAGCGCATCTGAAGCGCGGCAAGCTCCTTCTCCCTGCCGGTAAACATGGTGTCTCCTATTACTCAATTACAATTTAGTAAAATAAAATTGAGCTAATGTGTTTACGCAATCTTTTCCTTGAAGTCGAGCAACTTGTCGCGATAGTAGGCGTACTGGGCGCCTCGGGGCGGCGTGCGTCCATACGTCCGGGAACTGGCGCGCGCCGGAGAGCGGCATGCGTCGCGGCCGATGTTTCAAACACATGTCAAACGCGTGATTCGCCAGACAGCCGTCAGATAATGGTATAAAAGACAAGGAAACGGGCAATTCGAGAAGAAAGAAGCTGTCCATGAGCCATCAACACGCTGCGCAATCCGCATTCCCCACCAGGTTTATCTTCGCCATGTGCTCCATATTCCTAGCGGCAAGCTTGGCTGGTTGCGCTGGGCAACAGGGGGCGCCGGCGGGCACGACCGCTAGCGAATCCTCCGCTTCGGATGCAACCGCCCAGGAATCCTCCGCGTCGAATGCAACCGCGCAAGAGCCTGCTACGTCTGGTGCGGCTGTCCCCGAAACCGCACAAACCGCCGCTGACTTCGACGCCTGGACAGCGGATAGTGCATCGCTGCGGGCGCTCGTCGACTACGTGCAGTCCGCCACTGACGAAAGCTCCGATAGCTTCATCCCACCCGAGGAGCGAATCGCGGTCTTCGACCTGGACGGCACGCTCATGTGCGAGACCTACCCGTGGTGCTTTGAATACATGGTGTTCGCCGACTACGCGCTGAACAACCCAGACTACAACGCGCCTGAAGATGTCGCTGCCGTCGCGCAGGAGATTGTCGACTCGGCCTGGGACGAGAAGCCCAACGGCATGAGCACGCGTCAGGCATCCGCAGCGGCCGTCGCGTACGCAGGGCTGACGCCGCAGGAGCTCGAGGGATACGTTGAGTCCTTCAAAAGTTCACCCGCAGAGGGCTTCAGCGGCATGACGCGCGGCGAGGCCTGGTATCGGCCCATGCTCCAGGTGGTCACCTACCTGCAGAAAAACGATTTCGACGTGTACGTCGTCACCGCCACCGAGCGCAACATCGTGCGTGCTCTCGTGGCGGGCGCCCTGGACGTTGATCCGTCGCATGTCATAGGAACCGAGTACGGCTACACCGCCACGGGTCAGGGCGATCAGGAAGACACCGATTACACCTTCCAGCCAGGTGACCGAATGGTCTTCGACGGAAGCTACGAGGGCGAGAACGCCAAGACCAGCAAAGTCGATGCCATCGTGCGCGAAATCGGCCGCCGGCCGGTACTGGCGTTCGGCAACAGCTCGGGTGACGCCAGCATGCTGTCTTATGTGTTGGCAAACGAAGAGCATCCTGGCATGGCCTTTATGGTGCTGGCCGACGACACCGAACGCGAGTACGGCGACGCCAAGGAAGCCGCCGAAGATCGCGCCGACTGGGAAGAAAAGGGCTACACCGTGTTTTCGATGCGGGACGATTTTGCCACCATCTACGGCGAGAACGTGGAGAAGGCGCCGGTTAAAGCGACCGCCGAGTAGATATCGGCAAACCTGCGGAGCACGACCCACCGAAATCCAAAGCTCTCGATTATGGTTCACCTACCCCGCGCAATCGAGTCCGATTGAAACTCCCGCAGTTACCCCAAACGACCCGAGGCTATGATTTCCAGGTACGACGTCAGGCAGCATAGCGCGAATCCGACCACGATCAAGACGAACAGGATGTTAGCCGACCGGGGTTTCATGCGTTCGAACCCTGCGCACACAAGGGGAAACACGAGC
>CAMORQ010000233.1 GCA_946623915.1 uncultured Coriobacteriaceae bacterium
TTTGCTACAGCGATGGCGGCGCACTTGCAAAATGCTGGCACTGTGGCACTCCCTATGAGCAACGACTAGCAGGGCCAAGCGGCCCTGCACTCCTTATGGGCAGCATCGGGCTTGTTGGCGATGCTGTCCATTCGCCCCATTTGGCACATGCGGCTTGGGTGCGGCAGAAGGGCGCTTGGCACCTTTCGGCATACTGCAGGGGCATGCTTCTACAAAGTGAGCTTGTTGGCGCGGATGGCGGCCAGGGCGTCCATGTCGCCGTGCTTGATTTCGTTGTCGAGCGCGGCCAGTATTTTATCTTTGCGACCCAGAAAATCGGGGCCGGACAGGTGCGCGCCCACCGTGTGGTGCGTGATGAACTGGCAATCGCAGGTCAGGTTTTCCACGAAAGCGCGCAGCTCTTCGAGCAATTCGCGTTCGGTCAACGGATCGAATTCGCCACGTTCCACCTGATCGAGCAGGGGAGTGCCGGGGAACAGCGTTAGGCCGCCCGTGCCCACGAGCATGGGATTGGTCTGGTTGAACACCTTGGCCGAATTGACGGCGTGTTCCATGCTGTGGCTTCTGCCCGCCACGCCGTTGAGGAACGTGTGCCAGTAGCGGATTCCCGCCTCGTCGAGCTTGGCGCACTGTTCGACTATGTCGGTGGCGTGATAGCCCTTGTTCACGCGGTCGAGCGTCCAGTCGTCGCCGCTTTCGGTTCCGATTGAGATTTCCTGCATCCCAAGGTCTTTCAGAGTGCGCAGCTCGTCGACGGTTTTCCTGGCAAGGTCGCTCACGCGGCCCTGGGTGTAGACGTATTCCATCTTCGGTAGGTGCTGCTTTATTTTTTCCAGGATGGCGGCCAGCCGGTCGTAGGACAGTGCGAGCGGGTTGCCCGAGAGCAGCTGGATGGTGCGCGCGTTCGGGTCGAGCGAGGCGATTTCGCGCAGGTCTTCCTCGATCCACTCTTCGGGTTGCGGCGCGAACTTCACACCCTTGTACATGGTGCAGAACGCGCATGAGTTGTGCGTGCATCCCTGCGTGACCTGCAGAAGCGGCCATGTGGGCCAGTACGGGTTGCGGTAAACGGTGTCGGTGAAATGCATGTCTTCCTTCTTTCGTGTTATTGGCGGGTTTCGTCGAGTGGTAGGTGAAGGGCGTCGCAAGATTGCTGGTGGCGAAGAGGCGAAAAGCTGACAAACAACCACGGCACCTTTGTCCGGCTTTGCATAAAAGGGAGACTCCCCTTTTATGCAATTACAGGAACTGATAGAGATGAAAATTGCAGTTGTAGGAGCGAATGGCAAGGCGGGCAAGCTTATTGTGAAGGAGGCCGTCGGTCGGGGACACGATGTGACCGCGGTCGTGCGCAGCGAGAGCGAGACGACGGCAGGGCAGACCCTGGTGAAGGACGCGATGGAACTTACCAGCGAGGACTTGGCCGGGTTCGACGCGGTGGTGGACGCCGTGGGGGCCTGGACGCCCGAGACGGTCAATGCCATTACCGATGTTGCGTTGCATCTGTGCGATGCGCTCGCCGGTACCGAAACGCGCCTGCTTGTTGTGGGCGGTGCGGGTAGCCTCTTCGTCGACCCCGAGCACACCAAGACCGTCGTGGATGTGACTCCCTTCCCCGACGAAGCCATGCCCGTCGTCAACACGCACGGCAAGCTTCTCGAACTGCTGCGTGGGCGCGAAGACGTGCGCTGGACCTGCGTGAGCCCGGCCGGCGACTTCCAGGCGTACGGCGAGCGCACAGGGGAGTACCAGCTTGGTGGCGAGGAGCTCCTGCTGAACGCAGCCGGTGAGAGCACTGTTTCGTACGCAGACTATGCCATCGCCATGATCGACGAGCTCGAGTCCGGCGACCACGTGCGCCAGCGCATCAGCGTGGTGAGCAAGTAGCCCCTCCATTGCACGAACTGCAGCACTGAAGCAGCGTACGGGCTCTCGACCCTGAAAGCGCAAAAGGCCTTCGACTCGGTTTTGGCCCTTCGCTCTCTTGGCGGCTGCTGTGATGGGAAGCAAGGCTTGGCGCGCGATCATGCGCGTCAAGCCCGTGCAGTTGCCTACTCAAACGGCATGCGAGTCCATTCGTTTCCGCACGTGCTGCGAACGCATCTTGTCGTGGGCGGGGTCGGTGCTCGATGGGTCGCTGCCGGAAGTTGGCGATGGTGTGGAGGTCGGGCGTAAACGAGCCAGTCAGCCATATGGCCTCAACGTTGACTTTGCAGGTGCGCTCGAGCTTGCGGGATGAGCGCACGTCGTTGCGGTGGCCATAAACGTAGAGCTTGAGCAGGCCGGCCGGCTCGAAAGCCGGGCGTCTCCGTCCGGCTGGCTCGGCACGGCTGAAGCCCATCGCAGCGAGGTCGAGCGATCCGACGAAGGCGTCGATCACGCGGTCCCCGCTGTCGGGCGCGACCGTGTCGTCGAGCGCCGTGAACATCACCTGGTACCTGTCGCCACCGGAGATGGAGGGCATGTGCGAAACCTCCCGGAACATGCGCCAAACTGCTGGATGATTATGTTATGAACATAGTGTTGCCGCAGTTCATAAGGCATTTTTACCATGCAATCCGTTTTGGTCAAGCACTGTTTTCTCCCTTGATTTGCAACTCTGCTGAGGCTTCCGACTCAGGCTCTCGTTGAATCATGTTTGTACAGGGGGTTATCTTCGAGTTGTCGGCCTTGCTCTTAACTAAATGACATTGGCCTCCATCCCTTACGCGCGATCGCTTCTACAAGCGATAGCTCTTGTCCGTACATGCGTGCCCGTGATCGCTTTGACGACGTGCGCAACTGGGCTTAGCCCATAATCATCGAAACGCTGCCGAACAGCGTCTTGGTCAGCGGGTCCGTGCGTGCGCCTTGTGCTCCTCGCCCCAGGTGCAGAGCTGGTCGAGGACCACCATCAGCGATTTGCCCAAAGGGGTGAGCGTGTATTCCACCTTGGGCGGCACCTGCGGGTATTCTTTGCGGGAGACCAGCCCATCGGCTTCAAGTTCTTTGAGGTTGGTCGAAAGCGTTCTGTCGGTTACGTTGCCCAGATAGCGGCGCATTTCGTTGAAACGCACCGGCTGAAACTCCATCAGGCAGTACAGGATAACCATCTTGTATTTGCCCTGAATCAGCGACATCGTATAGCTGTAGCCCGTTTCTTCGAAGCGGGCGTCGTCTATCTTCGTCTGATTGAATCCCATAGCTATCTCCTAGGATAGTACCTATCGTCCAATATAGTACTAGTAGCATTTCATGTAAAAGATAATACTGTATTCAAAAGTCATGGGCAGCCTTTGCGCACCTTGATGCAGCGCCCGACGGTAGGCGCGCGAGATTGCGCACTGGTTGCAGGATAAGAAAGGGTGATGTTCCTATGGCCTTCAAGAATCTTGGTAACGCGGGCGAGCTGTTCCCCCAGTCGGTGTTCATCGTCAGCAGCTATGCTGAAGACGGTACGCCCAACGCCATGAACGTGGCATGGGGCGGGGAGTGCGAGCGCCATTCGGTGTGCATCAACATCGGCGACCACAAGACCACCGAAAACATTGTGGCGAAAGGTGCCTTCACAGTGGCGCCCGCGGACGCAGCGCACGTGGCGGAAGCCGATTACTTCGGCATTGCCACGGGCAACAAGGTGAACAAGGCGGAGGCGTCGGGCATGACCTTCGTACCGTCCGAGTTCGTGGATGCGCCTGTTATAGAGGAATTCCCTCTGACCATGGAATGCAAGGTTACCGATATACAGGGCGATGCTCACGGTGCGCGCATTGTGGGCGAGATCGTTAACACCCGTGTGAGTGAATCGATTCTGGACGAAGAGGGCCGCGTCGACTTCGCCAAAATGCGCCCAATCGTCTATGACAGCACCCGCCGCATCTACCGTGTGGTCGGCGAAGAGGTCGGCGGCGCCTGGGAGGCCGGCAAGGCTTTCATGTAGGCAGAGCGACGTAACATGAGGTAGGTGACAGGCATCTGTTTCTTGTCGCTCCTACTATTGCGATTGGAGCGAGGCGGGCGGCAGGTGCCCGCCTCGCTCATGCGCGGGTGCAGTAGGCGTTCACTGCCGCAGCCGCGAAC
>CAMORQ010000234.1 GCA_946623915.1 uncultured Coriobacteriaceae bacterium
CATTGATTCTCGGAGGGGCTAAAGTAGCCCCAATCCCGATAAACTTAACTCGCACTCGGTAGACCCGCCTTCGTGCGATGCACCCATCCCTTCGGTAAACTGGTAGGCGTAGCGCAAGCTCGTGCCTCGCTCGTGCTGGATGGTATCGGCGTACGAAACCGTGCCATCGTCGGCAGCGACCATGGCGGGCACGTTTACCGGCAGCGCACCCGTTGGGGCAACATCATCGAACAGGGCTTTGTACGCCGCAGCAATGTTCGCGTTGTAAGCGCCTGCCGCACCCGTGTTGACGTTTCGATCCGTTGGGTCAACTGCTGTACCCGAGCTCATGTAGGCAAGCACCATGGCCTCAACATCCGAATAACGCGCAATGTCGTAAGGAAGGTGACCGCTGATGAGGGCGAACTTACCCCCCGCAGCATGGGTATCGGCAATGAGTGTGCTTATGCTTTGGTAAATAGCGCCATCTGGCTGCAGGCTTGCCAAATTGAACATCTTGGATAAACACGCAACTGCATTTGCCTCGGCGATCGCACTCTTCAACTCGTCCGTGTAATGCATTTCGGACGTGGCAGTATCGTAGTAATAGTCGATAGTGATCTTCGTGGAAGAATTCTGCGAGCCGCTGGTTTGCCCGCTTGCCAGGTTGTTCACATACGCATCGCTGGCGACAACGCCCGTTTCCTGAAGTTGGGTCAGCGCGTTTGCGATGAGCGCGTTTTCGTTTTGGTCACGGCACAAAAGCACGATGTTGCTGTCGTATCCGGAGAAAGGCAGCGTGGTTGATTCGTTTTTGACCAGCGTAATTGCCTGCTTGGCGATGGCGGCTTCGTCTGCATGATGCGCCTCTGACCCAACGATCTGCTTAGCAGCAGCAACCTTCTGGTCGACATCGGCACCCGAAGCGACCATGCCGAGAATGCCATACTTCTGCTTCAAATTGAGAATTCGCGTAACGCTTTCGTCGATGCGCTGCTCGGTGATCGTGCCGTTCTCCACAAGTTGGGCGATGCCAGCAATGTAATCGTCGTAGAACGTTACGACATCCGGCGCGTTCAGATCTTTGGGAAGCAGAAGAATGTCGACGCCGGCGTTGATGACTTTCTCGGCAATGTTGACGCTGTATTCAGCCGAGTCTGCTTCACCAGGAACAAGCGCGTTTTCGTAGAGCGCCCCCATTTCGAGTGCGTCAGTCACTATCACGCCGTTAAAGCCCATGTCTTTGCGCAAGATCTGATTCATCATCTTCTCCGACATGGTCGCCGGGTAATTGCCTCGCGTCACGCCATCGCCGAAGACGACCTCGTCATCGACATTGGGGTAGGTGATGTGCGCCGTCATAATCATGTCCGCACCTTGCTCGATAAGCGTTTGGAACGGCACCAACTCCATGGCCTTCAGCTCTTCGTACGTGCTGGTGACCGAAGGGGTTCCAAGGTGGCTGTCGACGCTAGTGTTGCCGTGTCCCGGAAAATGCTTGTAGGTCCCAATGACGTTAGACGCGCCCAGGCCGTTCGCATAGGCCGCGCCGAGTTCGGCCACACGAGCAGGGTCGTCAGAAAACGACCGTATGCCAATAACGGGGTTCGCAGGATTGTTGTTCACGTCAACAACGGGCGCGAAGTCGACGTTGAAGCCCATCGCCGCACATTCTTCTCCGAGAATCTTGCCCGACGTCTGCGCATTGGCGACAGCAGCATCGCCTGTCGCGCCAACCGCCATGTTCCCATTCATGCGCGTACCCATAGAAAAGCGCAGCACGACGCCGCCTTCTTCGTCAACGGGCATAAAGTAGGGGATGTTGGTGCTCGCCGTCATCTGGCTGTTGTTAGCCTGAAGCGCGGAAACAAGCCGGGTGGTCTGCTCGACATCTACCACATTGGCACCATACAAGATGACACCACCGTACTGATGCTTTTGCAGGGCGCTGGCCAATTCGGGGACGGCGCCAAGATCGGTGACATTGGCACCATTCCAAGAACGAATGGCGGGGATGATCATCTGGGAAATCTTCTCGTCGAGCGACATGCCGGAAACAATAGCGGCGACATCGCCCTCTTCGGCCGCCTGCGCCTCTTTTACACCTGAAAACGATGCCAAACCGAGGACTAGCGCGATTGCCATAAAAACGAGGATTGACTTGCGCGCATACGTTTTCAAAGAAGCCACGTGCTATCAACTCCTTTCACTGTGCATTTTCCTAGCACGATTCTTACTGTCTATAGTACTCCTCCAGGAGCCATCTTATCCCCGCGTTCATTTCTCCGTCAAAACGTGGACCGCTCGTGCACAAGCGGGCAAGATACCGAGTCGCATACCGTATAATTGCGAAAGCGAAGCATTGCTTGCGCACGTTGCAGCAAATCGGCACCGTCTGCAGAAAGGAATCAAGATGAGCTCTTTCCTCGAATCCCTGCGCGCTACCGCACGCGAAAACATCCAGACCATCGTTTTGCCCGAAGGCGACGACCCTCGCACGCTTGAAGCGGCCGAAAAGGTGCTGGAACAAGGATTTGCGAAACTGATCGTTGTGGGCAACCCCGTCGACATCGCTGCATCGGGCCGGAACCTCGAAGGCGCGACCATCGTGGACAACACCACCAGCCCCGACCGTCAGCGCTATGCCGACCTGCTGTTCGAGCTTCGCCAGCACAAGGGCATGACGCAGGAAGAGGCCCTGGCCAAAATGGACGATGCGCTCTATTTTGGCACGGTCATGGTGAAGGCCGGAGACGCCAACGGCATGGTTGCCGGCGCCTGCCATTCCACAAGCGACGTGCTGCGTGCCGCCCTGCAGGTTATCAAGACCAAAGCGGGAGTAAAATCCGCAAGCTCGTTCTTTGTCATGGACGTACCCGATTGCCCCTACGGACAAGAGGGGCTGTTCATCTTCACCGACTGCGGATTGGTCGTACAGCCATCGGCTGAAAGCGTTGCCGAAATTGCCGTGAACGCAGCGCAGAGCTGGGAAACGCTTGTGGGCACCACCCCCAACGTGGCCATGTTGTCGCATTCGTCGTTCGGGTCGGCTGCTGCCAACGAAGACCGGGACAAGATGATTCAAGCGACCGCACTGGCCAAAGAACTCGCGCCCGACCTTGCCATCGACGGCGAAATGCAGCTCGACGCCGCCATCGTCCCCGAAATCGCTGCCTCCAAGGCGCCCGACTCCCCGGTAGCCGGAAAGGCAAACGTGTTGGTTTTCCCCGACCTGGACGCGGGTAACATCGGGTACAAGCTCGTGCAGCGCCTTGCCAAAGCCGATGCATACGGCCCGATTACTCAAGGGCTGGCAGCGCCGGTAAACGACCTGTCGCGTGGGTGCACAGCCGACGACATCGTGGGCGTCGTCGCCATCACATGCGCTCAGGCACTGAGCCAATAGAACACGAGCCCAAGAACAACGCAACGTGCCCGCGGCGTGCGCTTGCCTCGCCGCGGGCACGTTCGCATGCGGCGCCAGCATGCAATCGACCTGCTAGAACGGCACGAAAATCGCGACGAAAAACATGCATGCGAGAGCGTCAGTGACCGCGTAGCGGCTGCTCGCCTTCCCCAGTATGATGTTGATTATGGAAAACGAGACGAGCCCTATGCCTATCGAATGCCCAATGGATCCGGACACAGGCATGCCATATTGTCAGCTGACCCATTGTAGGGATTATCGGTCGAAGTGCTCCTTCTTTCCCGTGGATTCAACCATATGCTCGCCGAACGGTTTTCGACGGCGTTTCCTGGTGCGGTTGACGTTTAGCGGAAGTTTTCGGCGGATGCCACCGTATTGGCAAGGTAGCGGACCACTTCTATTGGATGGGCGCCGATGGCGGTCTCCCCCGTCACCATGACCGACGTTGCGCCATCGAGAACAGCGTTGAATACATCGTTCACTTCGGCACGCGTGGGCACCGAATTGCGTTCCATGGACGCGAGCATCTGGGTAACCACCATAAAGGGCGCGCCGGCATTCCGGCAGACCGCAGCAATGCGCTTTTGCGTCGCGGGCAGGTCCCATAACGGCATCGCGTTTCCCACATCGCCTCGGGCGATGACG
>CAMORQ010000235.1 GCA_946623915.1 uncultured Coriobacteriaceae bacterium
GAGCCGCTGCGAAATCGCGGCCCTATTTTCGATTGCGTAATCGAGCGCTAGGAGCAGTCTTGCAGCTAGGTCCTTTTCGTCTACATGCAAAAGCAGCTCGCCGGGCACGTTCAGTTCCTGTGCAAGATTGTCCAGTCGTTCGTCCATGGATACGGCAACTGCGGGGACGGACGCGCCTGTGGCGAGCACCTGGGCGTGATAGCGCGACGTTGCGAGCACGGACAGCGATCGCAGCACTTCGGAAATGACGAATCCGTCGTGGTCGTTCGAGAGCACAAGCGGCGTGTTCGCCAACGACCTGTCTGCGAGAGCCAACTTCCCCTGCAGCAGAACGCAAGCGTTTCGGTTGAGCTGCTCCATGCCCACTATCACTGGTTGAAAACCACGTTCGAGGCAAAACGTCGCCATCGCTTGCGCCAGCGCGTCGATGTAAGCATGGTAGGCGCGCTCGCGCTCCACCGACCAGCTGAAGAAATACCAGCTTTGGAACTGGAGGTCGCGGTTTCCCGTGAGGGCAGCGCGCGCAAGCCTTGCAAGCGATGGCCTAACGGGCCAGCAGAACGGGTTGACCGGAGCAATGCCCAGGAGGGGCCGCGTGCCGTCCCAGCCACCCTCGCAGAGGACGATCACGTGATGCTCGCAGCATGCTTCGAACAGGCGCCCGAAAAACACCGTCTTGAAAGGAATCTGCCGTGCGATGCCGCCGAAATAGACGGACGTGCTGGCTTCGTCGAGGGTCATGACCGACAGCTCGACGTTGTCGCTTTCCAGGTAGTCCAGTATCTGCCGGGCAAGGGCCGCCACGCGCACGTCTGATCCGGTGTTGCGCGCACCGTTGTACCCTGCGAGCAGGATTTTGGTCTTTTCTCCAGGTGCGGGGGGAAACGGCGCAAAGCCGTCGACCACGCGATCCCCATGGTGGGAGATCGCGCATATGATGCGTACGATCAGCCCCACAACTCTGTCCATGCTTTATCTCCGTCCGTCTTGATGCAGGATACCGTGAAAGCGCCCCTGCGTGCGACGGCATGAATGTGGATGACAGCGCAGTGGTTCCGTTTCTATGCTGCACGGGGTATGCGCAATACAGCCAGCGTTGTAACCAGGCTGCTGGCTCTGCATCCGGTGCGCTTCATGTGATATTTTACGGACGCGCAGTAGGGAACATGGAAAGCGGGGGAGTTATGCAGTACGGCTTTTCCACGAAGGGCGCATGCGCGCGCAAAATCAGTTTCGCCATAGAAGACGGAAAGCTTGCCGATGTCAAATTCGTCGGAGGTTGTTCGGGCAATCTGCGCGCTATCGGTAAGCTGCTCGAAGGGACCGATGCCCGACATGCTGCCGACCTGTTGTGCGGCAATCCTTGCAACCTCCGCTCGTCTTCGTGCGCCGATCGGTTGGCCTTGGCCATCGATTCCGCACTTGCTGCTTCGTAGCTAACGGCACCTGCCAGCAAGTATCGCCAGCCGGCAGGCTGCGCCTTCGCTACAGCGGCTTCGTCGTTGCATTCGCCAGCTCGGTTACGCGCTCGCCGTTCACGTAGACCTCTCCTCCGCCCAGGGCGCCTTCGCCATCGTAGTCGAATGGATGCTGCGCGGTGATGTCTATCGTTCCCCCGTTGATGAACAGGTTGCCGTTGGAGTCGAGCGCGTCGGTGTCGCCTTGCGCGATCGTGATGGTGCTCTGTCCGCCGTTGAATTCGATGGTGGCGGTGTAGGATGCAGATGTCGGCGTGGCGTTGATGGCATCGTCGGTGGCATCGATTTCCAAGGTGCCACCGTTTATCTGCACATAGGTGCCTTCGATGCCCTCGGCCGCGGCAATGCTAAGCGATCCGTCGTCCATTTGCACGACCGAACTGGCTTCAATGCCTTTGTCGGCAGCGTTCACGGTTATGGTGCCACCGCCGATGTAGACGTATCCAAGCGTGCCGTCTTCGTCGTTTGTGCAATGGATGCCATCGCCGTTTGCGGTAAGTTGCAGCTCTCCGTCGGCTATGCATACCGAGTCGTTCGCGTCTAGAGCGTGGTCGGCGGCGTCGATTGTGTATGTGCCCCCGGTTATCTTCAGGTCGTCTTTGGCGTTGACGCCTTTACCGGTTGACGAAATGGCAAGGTTGGCCGTCCCGTTCAGCACGATGTCGTCCTTGGCGTAAACGACGGCGTCCACTCCTTCTCCATCGCTGTCGGTAAACGTGCCAGTCGTGGATAACGTGCTGTCGGCTGCGGTGGTCACAAACACTTTGTCGGCGCTTACCACGTAGATGGCAGGTGCGCTTTCGTTGGTTATGGTTGCGCCGTCGAGCACGATCTGCACTTTGGCGGCGCTGTCGGCTTCGACGCGGATGGTGGCGTTGGTCGCTGTGCCGCTGACCACGTAGACGCCTTCTTCGGTGATGTTCACGTCGGTATTGTCGGCGAGCGTGATGGCGGTTGCCCCAGATGCTTCGGCTGTCTGCTCCAGGTCTCGGTCGGTGAACAGGTCGGCAATTGCAAGAATGCTGGCCGACGCGTTGGCCGACGCTGCGGATGCGGTTGTGCTCGCAGAGGTGGCCACGGTTGCGTCTGCTTCGCCTGCGGCGGCATCGGCCTTGCTCGTGCCAGTGTTCGAGGCGCGTGCGCTCTGGGTTTCCACAGTGCTGGTTTGCGCGCTGGATGCGGCGTCGGCCTGTTCTTGGGTGCTGGCCGCTCCTCCCGCGCATCCTGCTAACGCCGCCGCCAGCATTGCGCTGGCGGCGCTGGCGGCGATTCTCGTTTTGATCATGTTGTCGTCCTTTCCCCGTGCGGGCGTTTACGTGTTCGGGGAAGTGTAGGTAGCCAAGCTTGGGTTAACCTGAATGAGCTCCGTCGCATTTCAGCTTGGTTTCAGGCTCGCCTATTGCGACGCAGGGCGCACCTGCGCTGCAGCGATGTGGCAGAGCCGCCGCGCTAGTCTGTCGCATTCAGATGCGCGGTTAGATCGTCGATTATCTGCTTGATAGGCTTGATCTCGTGGATGTGCGTGATTCCGTTACCGACTGAAACGTAGCCTTTGTCCATGTCTCCTTCGAGCATGCCGATCCGCAGGTTTTCGAAGCCGCCCATTTTCGCACCGAGCTCTTCGTTGGTGGCGCCCGCTTTGTCCATGGAGACAAGCTCGCGTGCAAGGTCGCCCGGGTAGGATCGGTAGTACGCTGGCATGGTTCTGAACAGCAGCAGATCGCGTGCGGTAGCGCCAAGCAAGGCCTGCTTCACGTTTTCGGCCATGCGGCACTCCTGGCTCATCAGGAAAACGGTGCCGCAGTAGACGCCTTCGGCTCCAAGGGCCAGTGTGGCGTCGACTGCGCGCCGGTCCGCAATGCCGCCTGCGGCCATAACGGGGATGTCTTTCACGGCGTCTTTAATCAACGGAACGATCGAGAACGTGCCCAAAGTCATGATGGGCAGCGTGCCGCCTTCGTCGAAACCAGTCGCCACGACGATGTCGGCGCCGGCTTCTTCGGCAGCGCGCGTGTTTTCGGGCGTGGGGTTCAGCGAACGGTAGACAATCTTGATGCCACGTTGTTTGAATTCTCCGAACATCCTGACCATCGATCTGTTCGGTTCTCCTACGAAGGTGACTGCCGGAACGCCTTCCTCGAAGATCACTTCCAGTTGCGGCGGGGTGTATCTATCGTCGTCTTCGTGATTCTGGGAAGGCAGCACGTTCACGGAGAAAGGTTTATCGGTCAATTCCTTGACCTGCTGGATTTGAGTCCGAAGCCTTTCAGCGCGCTCGATGGGGTCCTTGGTTGAATCCGTCTGCCCAGCATGCGGCCCAAGGCTTCCCATGCCGCCCGCATTGCTCACGGCGGCTACAAGCTTGGCGTCCGTCAGGTAGACCATGGGTCCCTGGATGATGGGCTTCTCGATTCCTAGAATGCTGCAAACTCGGTTTGTCATACTCGGCTTCCCTTCTGTTCGTTCAAGGCCGGTTTCTTGCCCCTGGAAATACCGCGATACCTGCCGTGGCGGTCTAGAGCGCCCTGCGACGACGAATGGCTCTGCGGCATTCCCTGGCGTTGGCCG
>CAMORQ010000236.1 GCA_946623915.1 uncultured Coriobacteriaceae bacterium
GGGCTACGACATCACCAACCCCCCCGTGCCCAACGAACCCGAGCCGGAGCCTGAACCCGAACCCGAGCCGGAGCCGGAGCCTGGTCCCACACCCGAACCCGAGCCGCAGCCCGAACCGCAGCCTGGTCCCACACCCGAACCCGAGCCCACGCCCGAGCCCGCCACGGCCACGTACGCGCCGACAGCCGTGAAGGCGCTCGCTGGGCCTGAGGGCATACAGCTGCGCGAGGGCGAGTTCACCTTCGTGCTCTCCGACGGGGCTGGCAACGCGCTCCAGACGGCGACGAACGGCGCAGACGGCGCGGTGTCCTTCAAACCCATCTCCTACAACGAGCCAGGCATCTACGCCTATACAGTCTCCGAGTCGCTCGAGGGCGCCTACGAGCACGAGGGGGATTTCTACCTGGGCGGCGTGCGCTACGACGCACACCCGTGCACGCTCACCGTCACGGTCGAGGAGCGCGGAGGCGCCCTGGTCGCCACGGCAGCCTACTCCGACGGCGAAACCGCGTCCTTCGCCAACGAGTACAGCCGCGAGTGGATCGAGTTCGGCGGCGAGGACGCCCATCCCGAAACCGCCCAGCACGAGGGAGGCGGCCGGGAAGAATCCGACGGTCCCGCGTCCCCAGGCGAAGAGTCGGCCGGCTCGTCGGAGCCGGGCCTGCAGGGGTCAAGCTCGTCCGGGCGGGCCTCCAGCACCCCCAGGGCCTCGTCCGCGGCGCCGTCCCAGGGGACGCGCACGGTGCAGGCTTCCGGTGCGCGGACGGCCACTACGCAGACCGCCAAAACCGGCGACGCCCTTCCCTGGGTGCCCGTGGTGCTCTGCGCGGGTCTGGCCGCTGCCGGTATGGTGTGCTCGCGACGCCGCAGAAGGGAATAGCGCTGCAGCCAGATGCGATATGCGATTTCTGTCGGTCGCAGATACATAGCCAAACGCAGGGACTCCGCAAGGGGTCCCTGCCGCTGTGCAACGCTCCATTTCTTCCGACGAATTGAATGTAAGGATTCCGTGTCCCAACCTATATATATGTATACGCCTAACAGCCTAGGCTCTGGATATTCAGCAGGATAGCTGTCGAAGAGCAGGGGGGACAGATTCGGCGAACCGCTGACTTTTGTGCAAAATGTGCGCCTGAAAATAATCCTTGCGAGTCCCTATTGCCCAGACTATACTTCTAGTTTGCGTCTGCAGGTGTATGGACACACCCGGGCGCGTGGTAGAGTCGGAGTCGTGCGTAGGAGCTTTCCTTTACTCCTTCGAAGCGGTGAGCGGCCCACCACAAGCAAGAGACAAGAAAGGAAGAACATGGGAGTCAAGCAGTTCAAACCGACTTCTCCGGGTAGGCGGTTCCAGACGGTTTCCGACTTTGCGGAAATCACCACCACCACCCCCGAGAAGGCACTGCTTGCGCCGCTGCCTAAGAAGGCTGGGCGCAACAACAACGGGCGCATCACGACGCGCCATCAAGGCGGAGGCGCGAAGCGTCGTTACCGCATCATCGATTTCAAGCGCAACAAAGACGGCGTTCCCGCCAAGGTTGCAACCATCGAATACGACCCGAACCGCAGCGCGCGCATCGCGCTTCTGCATTATGCAGACGGCGAAAAGCGCTACATCCTGCATCCCAAGGGCCTCAACGTCGGCGATACCGTGCTCTCCGGCACCGACGTCGACATTCGTCCCGGCAACGCCATGCCGCTTTCCTCCATTCCCGTGGGCACGCTCATCCATGCGGTGGAGCTGCAGCCTGGCCGCGGCGCCGCAATCGCCCGTAGCGCCGGCACCTCCATCCAGCTGATGGCTAAGGAAGGCGACTACGCAGTACTGCGCATGCCCTCTTCCGAAATGCGCCGTGTGTTGGTCACCTGCCGTGCGACTATCGGCGAAGTGGGCAATGCCGAACATTCCAACATCAAGATCGGCAAGGCTGGCCGCAGCCGTTGGCTGGGTGTCCGCCCGACGGTTCGCGGTACGGTCATGAACCCGGTCGACCATCCCCATGGCGGTGGCGAAGGCAAGAACAAGTCTGCCGGTCGCCATCCTGTCACTCCGTGGGGCGTTCCCACCAAGGGTCATCGCACCCGCAACAAGAAGAAGGCGTCGAACCGCCTGATCATCCGCCGTCGCAAGAAGTAGCGCTAGAAGGAGACTACATTGAGCAGAAGTTTGAAGAAAGGCCCCTTCGTGGAACCGCGTCTTCTTGGTCGCATCGAAGCGATGAACGAAGCCGGCACGAAGGACGTCGTGAAAACCTGGTCGCGCTCGAGCACGATCTTCCCGGAAATGGTCGGCCACACCATCGCCGTCCACGACGGGCGCAAGCATGTACCTGTCTACATCACCGAATCCATGGTTGGCCACAAGCTGGGCGAATTCGCTCCGACGCGTACGTTCCGCGGCCATGCCGGTTCGGGCAAGAAATAAGGGGGAGGATAGAGTATGGAAGCTAAGGCAGTATCGCGTTTCGTGCGCGTTTCTCCCCGCAAGGCTCGTATCGTTGTCGACCTGATTCGCGGTAAGTCCATCGAACAGGCCCGCGAAACGCTCGCTTTCACCAATCGCGCGGTGGCCGAAGTGGTCGAAAAGACCCTGAACTCCGCCGTCGCGAACGCCGAGCACAACCAGCATGTCAATGCTCGTCAGCTGTTCGTCAAGAGCTGCTACGTGGACGAAGGTCCGACGCTTAAGCGCTATCGTCCGCGTGCAAAGGGTTCTGCGTCTCGCATCCGCAAGCGCACGAGCCATATCACGGTAATCGTATCCAACGGAGAGGAGGCTTAAGGATTATGGGACAGAAAGTTAGCCCCACCGGCTTCCGCATCGGCGTTATCGAAGATTGGCGCAGCCGTTGGTATTCCGACAAGGACTACGCGAAGACCCTCGAAAACGATCTGGCAATCCGTAAGTTCTTGGACAAGTACCTTGCGCGTGCGGCCGTTTCCAAGGTGGAAATCGAGCGTGCGGGCGACAAGATCAAGGTGATCATCACCACGGCTCGTCCCGGTGTGGTCATCGGCAAGAAGGGTGCCGAAATCGACACCCTGCGCAAGAAGCTTGGCGAAGTCGCCAACGGCAAGGTGGACGTCGAAGTCATCGAGGTGAAGCGCCCCGAGCTCGACGCCGTGCTGATCGCCCAGTCCGTGGCCGAGCAGCTGGAAGGCCGTGTGGCGTTCCGCCGTGCCATGCGCAAGGCGGTCCAGTCCGCTCGCAAGAGCGGTGCCAAGGGCATCCGCGTTCAGTGCTCCGGTCGTCTGGGTGGCGCCGAAATGAGCCGCCGCGAATGGTACCGCGAAGGCCGCGTGCCCCTGCACACGCTTCGCGCCAAGATCGATTATGGCTTCACCACTGCATCCACCACCATGGGCGCCATCGGCGTGCAGGTGTGGGTCTACCATGGTGAAGTTCTTCCTGGCTCCAAGGCCCCGGAGCCGGCGCTGGAAGGCTCTTCTTCCACGCGTCCGCCCCGTCGCGGCCGTAACAACGAGAGGGGGAACCGCTAATGTTGGTACCTAAGCGCGTAAAGCACCGCAAGGTGCAGCGTGGCTCCATGAAGGGCAAGGCGAAGGGTTACACCACCCTCAACCACGGCGAATGGGGCATTCAGGCCCTGGAGGCACATTGGATCACGAACCGCCAAATCGAGGCTGCCCGTGTCGCCATGACCCGCGAGATGAAGCGTGGCGGTAAGGTGTGGATCACCATCTTCCCCGACAAGCCCATCACGCAGAAGCCGGCTGAAACCCGCATGGGGTCGGGCAAGGGCAATCCCGAGGCATGGGTGGCTGTGGTCAAGCCCGGCCGCATCATGTTCGAAATCGGTGGCGTCGACGAAGTGACCGCCAAGGAAGCTTGCCGTCTGGCCATCAACAAATTGCCCATCAAATGCAAAATCGTGCAACGCGAAACGGCAGGTGAGCAGAATGAAGGCTAACGAAATACGCGAACTTTCGGGCGACGACTTGAAGAACAAACTCAAGGAAGCCCGCGCAGAGCTGTTCAACCTTCGTTTCCAGATGGCCACCAGCCAGCTGGACACCA
>CAMORQ010000237.1 GCA_946623915.1 uncultured Coriobacteriaceae bacterium
GGGGGCTGGCCAGCATTCCCGAACTGCTGCTGGCGATCGCCGGGGGCAACGGGGCGCTTCTTCTGGCGGCGGCTTTCGCAGCGGTTGCAGCCGCATGGCTGCTGTTCGGAAAAACAGCTCCGCGGCTGTCCGCCGCGGCCTTCTGGACGTGCGCGTGCAAGGCGGCCCTCGCCGTCGGCGCGGTCGCTTTCGCGCTCCAGCTCTTCGGCGGTGCGCTCGTCGAGCGGCGGATCGACTACCCGGCCGGCGCGGGCGCCCCTTCGTCGGAGGCCTGCGCCGCGGCGGCCGGCGCGTTCTTCGACGGCACCTGGGACACTCTTGGCGTGGCGGAGCGGGCCGATGTGGCCGCGGCGGTCGTCCTGGCGGAATCGTCTTGGCTCGGGCTGGAACATCCGCCTGTGGTCAGGGTGACCACCAGGCTGAAGCCCTCCGTCCTCGGCACCTACGACGGCCGCGGCAACGTCGTCCGCGTCAACGCCGCCTACCTGATGCTCGACGGCGCCGGTGCGGCCGCAAACGTCCTGGACACCTGCCTGCACGAGAGCTTCCATGCGTTCCAGATGGAATGCGCGCGGATAGGGGCGCGGCCCGCGAACTCGAAATGCCCCTTCAGCGTGACGGAGGAGGCGGTTGGCGTGTACCGCTCCCATTTCCTTGGCGCGGCGACGCATAACACCAGGGAGTTCGTGGAAGCGCATGCGCGGGAGTATTCCGCCCATCGCTTGGGGGTCGTGGCGTCCAAGGTTTCCCGGAACCTCGGCATCGACGACCCGATGGACGCGACACGCCTGATCGAGGGGGCTGCAGACATGTGATGGGCGTTCAGTCGCCTGCAACCAGCGGGCCAACCTAGTCGAGAGGGACGGCGGACATGCGCAGGTCCGGCCGCCCGCAACCAACAAACCAACCTAAGGAGGTAGAACCATGAGCGTATTTTCATTGGACAAGATATACGGGCGGACGGTCGCACCTAGCGGGGCGACGCCGCTGGGCTACGCGCTGCAGTCCGCTTTTGAGGAGTACATGGCGACCGCCGAAAGCAGGGACAGGCTCGCCGGCGTCAAGACGGGCTTCGCCGATCTGGACAACTTGACGGGCGGCCTGCGTCAGGGCCAGGTCGTGGTCGTGTCGGCGGAGCCGAATGCGGACAAGCGTGCGTTCTTGCTGAACATGGTGCTCCGGCAAGCCATGGACGGTGTGCGTGTGATGTACCTGTCGCTGGGGCAGACGGCCGACCAGGTCGCGCAGACGCTTTTGCATGTGCTGTCGGGCGTACCTGCCGGTCCGTGCCGCAAGGGCGACTCCGGGCACGACGACTGGCAGAAGCTGGCGGAGGCGACGGAGCTTCTTGCCAAGGCCGACTTGCTGATTCACGACAGGCCGCCCGTCGGGTTGGAAGACCTGCACGCCCTTATGGAAGGGCAGGACTTCCTTCAGGCGCGCACGGCCCTCTTCATCGACGACATCAATTTCATCGACTGGGGCGGTTGCACGGACAGGCGGGAGCGCCTGCTTGCGCTGCTGTCGTTCGCACGCCGCTGCCGCATTCCGGTCGTGCTGGCGGAAACGGTCCTCCCAGGCGAGAGGGAGGCCAACGAGGTGTTCCTGTTCGGTTGCGACGAAGTGGGCCTGGCACTGACGCTGTGCTGCGACGACCGCACACCGCACGGCATCTTCGACACCCCTGTCGCCGTAAAGGTGTACAAGACACCCTACGGCGAGATGGGAAACTTCACCCTTAGCTGGGATGCGTCCACTTTCAGCTTTTCGGAGGCCGCCGCGATGCAAGGGTAGGGGTGCGGCGCGCACGAGGGCCGCACCGCCTGCCCGCGCGCTTTCGAAGCGGGAGAGCGGTTAATAGTCCGGAGACGCTATCACGTTTTCCGCAGCATAGATTGTATTGTACGGATTAAATACGTACAATATAGGCCCATAGGCAAATGAAGGGTGGCATATGGCAACGACGACAATGGGCAAATCTTCGCGCATGGACATGCGCATGTCGGAGAGGCAACGCAGTCTGTTCGAGCGCGCTGCTGCGCTGAAGGGCCAGACCCTCACTCAATGGTCGCTGACCCATTTGGAAGCTGCCGCAGAGCAGGACATCCGCGAGGCGTCGGCGCTCTACCTGGAGCCGGACGCCTTTGACGCGTTCCGCGACGCCCTTGAGGCTCCGATGCCCGACGCCATGAAGCGCTTGTTAGAAACGGAAGATATATGGGCGTAGGCGCGTTCATCCGGCCGGAAAAGTTGGAGGCGGGCAAGAAAGTCGAGGGCTTTCGCTGCGGGGTCCAGGTCGTGGACGATTGGGTGCGCAACCACGCCCACCGCGCTGAAGAGCAGGGTACGGCGGTGCCCTACGTGACGTACTGTGACGATGTTGTCGCGGGTATCTACACGCTGTGTCCGTATTCGGTGAGGCGGTCGGATGTCCCTGGAGGCTGGCTGAAACGAAACGTTCCTGAACAGATTCCGACCATCTTGCTGGGCATGTTTGCCGTCGACGAGCGCTTCCAGGGTCAGGGGCTCGGTGCACAGCTGCTTAAAGATGCGGTTCGGCGCGCCGCTTCGGCAGCTAGGATAATCGGCGGGCGCGCCCTGTTGGTCGATCCGGCAAACGAAGATGCCGCCAGTTTCTATGCGCACTACGGGTTCAAAGAAATAGAGGGCGCAGGCAAGATGTACCTGCGCCTGGTGTAGCATTTTCCGAAGCTATGCCTGCAAGAATTATTCACCCAGGCAGAATTAGTGTACCTGCAAGGCGGGGTCTTCCTGGATGCCTTCTGGCGTTTTGCCCTTTGTTGCAACTCCGTGAAGATGGGTGCGGCGCGTGTGCCCATCAGGGACGTTGCTGGTATGATTGCTTGCACGCACAGAGCAAGGGGAGAGCTTCCTTATGGCGTTGATCGTAGCAAAATTCGGAGGCACATCCGTCGCGTCGCCCGAACGCATTCAGAACGTGGCGAAGCGGCTGGTGTCCATGAAGCAGGATGGCAACCAGGTGGTTGCCGTGGTGTCGGCCATGGGCAAGACCACCGACGAACTGGTCGGGTTGGCGCGCGCCATTTCGAAGAATCCGCCCAAGCGCGAGATGGACCGCCTGCTTTCCACGGGCGAGCAGGTGTCGATGACGCTGCTTGCCATGGCCATCGAGGCGCTGGGCTTCCGCTCCATAAGCTTCACGGGGCGGCAGGCCGGCATCCAGACGGACACCGAGCACTCCAAGGCCAAGATCCAGCTCGTCCACGCCGACCGGATCAAGGCGGCGCTCGACGACGGGTTCATCCCCGTGGTCGCGGGCTTCCAGGGCATCGACAAGAACGGCGACATCACCACGCTCGGCCGCGGCGGCTCGGACACCACGGCGGTGGCGGTGGCCTACGGCATCGGCGCCGACGTGTGCGAAATCTACTCCGACGTCGACGGCGTCTACACGGCCGATCCGCGCGTGGCGCCGCGCGCCCGAAAGCTGGACGCCATTTCCTACGATGACATGCTCGAACTGTCCAGCGCAGGCTCGGGCGTGCTGCAAAGCCGTGCGGTGGAATTCGCGCGCAAGTACAAAGTGGTCATCCATTCCCGCTCCGCGTTTTCCGATGCGCAGGGCACGTTTGTTAAGGAGGCGGACCCTTCCATGGAGAACGCCGTTATTTCCGGTATCGCCCACGACACGAGCGAAGTGAAAGTGACCATCCGCGACGTGCCCGACTCTACAGGTGGGGCCGCACGCGTGTTCTCGGCGCTTGCCAACAGCTCGGTGAACGTGGACATGATCATCCAGAACGTTTCGCAGGACGGGCGCACCGACATCACTTTCACCTGCCCCGAAGCCGATCTGGATAACGCAGAGGCATCTGCCAAAGACGTCATCGGCGTCATCGGCGCACGCGACTACGTGGTGGACGAAAACATCGCGAAGGTTTCCATCGTGGGCACGGGCATGAAGAGCAGCCCGGGCGTTTCGGCCCGCGCGTTCACGGCGCTTGCCGATGCCAACGTGAACATCCTGCTCCTTTCGAC
>CAMORQ010000238.1 GCA_946623915.1 uncultured Coriobacteriaceae bacterium
CTCCCCTACGTCGTGGTGTTCACCAAGGCCGACAAGCTCTCGCGCGCCCAGCAGCAGAAACAGATAGGGGCCATTTGCCGACAGCTTGCCGCATCCGGCGCGAATCCGATCGTGGTGGCGACATCATCGCAGACCGGCCAGGGAATCGACGACATACGATCCCTGATCGAAGACGCGGTCGCACAGGAATCGTCGCAGCATGCACACCGCGAGTAGCGCAACGACCAAACCGGGGACGCACATGATTGAAAGACTGTTTCCTTGCGCATACGCCGAAAGCGCGTTTTCGATCGATTACGCCAAGCTCTACGAACGAGGCTATCGCGGCATCATCTTCGACGTTGACAACACGCTTGTCGCGCACGGAGCCGATTCGACGCCGCGCGTCGACGCCTTTTTGGAATCGGTCCGCGAATCGGGCTTTTCGATCGTGCTGCTTTCGGACAACGACACGCAGCGGCTTGAGCGCTTCACCGCTGAAAACGGCCTTCCCTACATTCCCGATGCGAACAAGCCCAATCCCGCAGGATTCGAAGAAGCCGCCAAGCTCCTCGGCCTCGAAAAAACACAGGTAGTTTGCGTGGGAGACCAGGTGTTTACCGACATCCTCGGAGCGAACCGGGCCGGCATCGACAGCATCCTGGTGAAATACATAGGGTATTATGAACGCGGATGGAAAGGAAAACGGCGCGCAGCGGAGTCCATGGTGCTTGCGATATGGCGCATTACCCGGAAGCGACATCGGCTCCACGACATCGAAATCGAAGGCATGGCCGCTACATAGCAGGAACAACCGCATGGCATTCAGTGACATCAATCCCTTGTTCTATAAGATTTCCGAACGCAAGGAAATCATCCGTCGTCATCTTTCCGATGCGTTTTCGAAGACCGTTTTCGCCCAAGACGTATCCGATACGCATCTCCCCCACGTCGTATCGAGCCACAGCAACGGCCTGATCAAGCGGGCGCCGGGAGTCGATTTGACGCTGCAAGAGAACAAGGCGGTCAACATCGCTTTGGCTTCGGCCACCATGAACGGACTGGTAGTCCATCCCGGGGAGACGTTTTCGTTCTGGCACCGCGTCGGACCGACGACGCGAAGGAAAGGCTACAAGGACGGGCGCGTGATCATGGCAGACGGCCTGGTGGCAGGCCTCGGAGGCGGGCTCTGCAATTTGGGCAACACCGTTCACCTGCTCGCGCTTCACAGTCCCCTTATCGTTACCGAGCTGCATACGCATTCCGATGCGCTCGCGCCGGACGAGGGAGAGCGCATCCCCTACTCGACAGGCACCAACGTGAGCTACAACTACATCGACCTGCGCTTCCAGAACACCACCGACCAAGATGTGCAGCTACTGCTTTGGTGCGCCGACGAAAAGCTGTTCGGCGAGCTGAGGAGCGAAGCGCCGTACCCTTTCGAGTACGAACTGGTCGAAGAAGAGCACCGGTTCCGCAAAGAAGCCGACGGCAAATTCTACCGCGTATCGAAAATCTACCGCATCACTCGAGATCGCGACAGCAAAGCCGTGTTGGCTAAAGAGCTTGTGCGCGACAACCATTCCGAAGTGATGTACGACTACAGTCTGATTCCGCCCGAAGCGATCTCTGCGACCTAGCCCTTTCGCCTGCGCAGCCGAAGCGCATCTCCTACGAGCACATGTAGGCGCATACGTCGTCGATCTGCTCGGCGATGTCGTCGCCGAATCTGTGATCGAAAAACGCGCTCCCAATGGTGAACGACCACGGACGAACTTCCTTGATTTCGTCGAGGCGCTTGTAGCTGTCCACGCTGCCTGCCAAGCACACGGGGGCATCGACGCGCGCGACGAACTCCCGATTCAGCGAGACGGCGTCGCCGGTGTAACGGTATCCGAGCAAATCGATGCCGTAGGCGCCTTTCGCCAGATATTCCCGAGCCTGCGACACCATGTTCTCGAGCGTGCCTTCAAGGATAGACGGACGCTCGCTGACCTCGCCGACAAACGGCAGGTACTTGAGCCCCTCCTGAAGGCACAGATCGTTCACCGAGTCGAAAAACACGGTTCCCATGAGCATGTCGCATCCGCATTCGAGGGCCATTTCGGCTCCCGCCAGGCACTCGGGCTCCGTGTACGCAACCACTTCGAGCGACGTTTCCTTGCCGCACTCCTTCATATAGGAGAACAGTTCCTTCATCTGGGGCAGCGGCAACGGCTCTTCCTTGAACCCCCACATGCGCGCTTTCGTGTCTTTGCATCGCTCGAACACCCGATGCGCGTCTTCGATGGTAAGGTCGTCGTAGGTGAGCATCACGACGAGTTCCGGGGTTGCATGCATAGTTCGCCTAAACTTCGAGCAGAGGCGCAGCTACTTGCTTTTTACGGGACAGGATGCCCGGCATCCAAACTGCCGAAGAGCTGTCGATGCCGAAGACCTGGTCAACCACAGCGTGGTTGCCCTCGACGAGGAAATTCGTCCCTTCTTCCAGAATGTCGGTAACCATGAGAAGCACGAAATCGTAATCGTGCTGGGCGATGAGATGCCGCATGTGATCGCGCGCCTCTTCTTCGCGGGCCATAGCGGCCTCGAAATCGACCGTTTCGTGCTGCGCGATGAGCACCGTCTTGCCCGCCACGGTGAATTCCTTGCTGTCGGCTTCCACATAATCCTTGATGCGCAGCTCGTCCTCGCGTCCACGGCAGCGGAACAGGTCTTGACCGAACGCAACGCGCTCTTTGCCCGTGATACCTTCGAGATAAGCGATCTGGTCGTCGTCTGTGGGCGTGGATGTGGGCGATTTCTGGATGATGGTGTCGGTGAGGATGGCCGAGAGCAGCACGTGCGCGATGTCGTTGGGGATTTCGATGTCATGTAGGCGCATAAGCCAGGTGGCCACCGTGGCCGAAGATCCCCAAGGCATGACAAACACCGGAATGGGATTGGCCGTGGTGACGTCGCCGATGCGATGATGATCGAGGATGCCCACGACTTCGGCGTCGGCCAATCCGTCCACTGCCTGCCCGAGCTCGTTGTGGTCTACTAGCACGACCTTGTCCCCTTCGCCCACGCTTTCGATGAGCCGTGGCTGCGAAATGCCGTTCTTATCGAGATTCCACGCCGTCTCCGGAGGACAAGGCCCAAGACGCACCGCCTCGTAGACGGTGTCGCTGCCCTCTCGCTTCGCCAGCTCGTTCATGAAATACGCCACGCCGATAGCGGCGCTGATCGCGTCGTTGTCCGGATTCTTGTGGCCTACCACCACTACCTTCTCTGCCATAATGCCCTCCTCCGGGACGAAACATGTACGGTGTCGCGCCGCGCTATAGCGGCTACCCGCGCTGCGGCAGACACCATAATACCCTAGCATCGTTGGCCGTTCGAGAGAATCGGGGCAACTTTACGATTCCGCATGACACGCCAACGCCAGACTTCGCGCGCTTCGTTGCCGATTGCGAGCAGGGGCGCTAACGCGACTAGGACGACACCTTCACGATGGGAGCATAGTCTTTCAGCAGCTTTTTTACGCTGCCGGTCTTGGCAAACTTGATGGCGAGCGTGTCGCCATCGACGGATGTGACCACGCCGCGGCCGAACACTTTATGATTAATCGCATCCCCCACTTCGAACACGACGCCGGCGGCCGCCTTCTTGTGGTCTTCAGCTGAAAACGTGCGCTCGCGGTTGCCCGTTCCAGAAGCGCTCGACGTGCCGAACACCCGGCCGCCGCCCGCTTCGGTCCCGCTGCCGGAAATCCCGCGCCTGCTGCCGCGCTTCTCCCAACCCGTCCCGGAAAAACCGCGAGAGCCCAATCCTGATGTCTTGCGCAGTTCCTGTGGCACTTCCTGTAGAAAACGGCTAATGGGGTTGGCGTTGGTCTGGCCGAACAGCGACCTGGTGGCCGCGCACGTCAGGTACAGCCGCTTCCGCGCGCGTGTGATGGCAACGTAGGCCAGGCGCCGTTCTTCCTCGACGTCCCCCGCCTCCCTCATCGAAATCATGTGAGGGAAGATGCCTTCCTCCATGCCC
>CAMORQ010000239.1 GCA_946623915.1 uncultured Coriobacteriaceae bacterium
TTCGAGATGTTCGATGTCTACGACGCTACTGGTCCCGACGGAGTCAGTGCGCTCGCAAGCCCCATGAACGACTTCGAAGATGCGCTCATTGCAGAAAGCGGAGCGCGCAACGGGATGGACATCATCATCACAAGCAACACGAAGGATTTCGCGGATTCTCCTGTTCAAGCCATGAAACCCGAGGATTTCGTAGCCGCCTTCAAACCATCCAACGTCGACTACGCTGAAGTGCCCTTCCAGGGCTCCGACAACGCCTAGGGCTCCGACAACGACCGCAACCGGAAAGCCGACGGCGACACCCAACGAGACAGCCGCGGCGACGTCCTCCCCGGCGACAAATAGGCTGGACTACGCGGGGCGAATGAGCCGCCGCAGCAGTTCTCGCTACGTTACCAAGCACCTAAGACACGCATCGTATCCTGCCCCATGATGCGCTGTTCAGTGGGAAGCAGGCGCCAGAAAGACTCGCTACGGTCTGCCAGGTTCCTTGCCGCCACTTCAGCCGGCTTAGACGTAGCGAGCGCGCAACGTTGAATATGGCGGCTAGCGGAAGGGGGACGCGATGCCTTTCCTCTCATGCCGCTGCATTACCAGGTTGCCCAAAAGATTCGTGCCCTTATCGAGCCTGACGGCAAGCGAGCACACGAGCACACGACCTTATCGACCTTCAGCTTGTCTATCCTTCCGGGCCAAGAGTCGTTGCGTCAATCGGCTCATCTAACAGTATTCCTGCGGGCTAGCCTAGAAGCGATAGCCTTATCACCTTGGGTAGCCACGGCAACCAACACGAAGCAGAGCCGCGAGACCCTCGCGGCCCTGCCGCCAATCGGCACTGGGCGAAAGAAACGCCTGATGAAGAACCGACCCGCTCCCGCATCCCCCGTATCACCGATGCGGCTGCTTCCCCTTGCGCGCGAGTCTCCTTTCGCACCCGGAAACCATGTTCAACATATTTGCCTACGTTATTGTGTACCATTACACAATAACGTAGGCGGAAGCGACCGTGAAACACGGCCCGATTCGGAATGAGACCACCTTGCCCCTGTCTCACCTTCAAATGCATCCACGCAACACCACCGTTTCATCTACATGAAAGGGAGCCGATGGCACCTAACTTGTTCGTCATGAACCACGAGCTTGTCTGGGAAAACCCCGACATCGTCTCGGTGCGCGTGCCCTACGCCCACCTAGGGCTTGGGCACACGAACTGCTACATCATCCGCGATGCGCAGGAAGTCCTCGTCGTCGATCCCGGCGTCCTTTCCCCCATCGCAGGCCGCGCCCTCGCGCAGACTTTCGACGAACTGGGCATCGACGCGAGCCAAGTGCAGTTCCTGCTCACCCACGCCCACTTCGACCACGCCGCCCAGCTTAAGGCCCTCGCTCACCCCGGATCGACCATCTACATGGGACGCAAGACCTTCGAAGCGAACCCCTACCACGCTAGCCGAAAGAGCAAGGATGCCGTGAAAGCCCACCTGCGGAAAGAGGGCTCGGCCTTTCTGGCGACCCGCGGGCTGGCCGCGCTTTCGTCGGAAGTGAGCGTGTGCGACCTGCCGGGATGCGTCTACAAGCCGCTCGATGACAACGACGTGGTCACCGTCGGCACCCACCAGTTCCGCGTCATCGAAACGCCGGGGCACGCCATGGGCCACATCTGCCTGTACAACGACGCAGAGGGCGTGCTCATCTCGGGCGACCACGTCCTCGAAAAGACCACGCCGGGGGTGGCCATCCCGCTTGCAGGGAGCAACCCCATGGATGCCTACCTGCGAAGCATCGGCAAGGTGCGCTCTCTTGCCTGCAGGGCGGTTCTGCCCGGGCACGGCGAAGCCTTCTACGCCCTTGCGCAGCGCTGCGACGACCTAGTCGAGCACCACGGACAGCGCATGGGCCAGCTGCTTGACATCGTGACCGCGCGACCCGGCATCAACGCCGCGACCATAAGCAGGTCCATGCCGTGGGCGCGCAGCGGCCCTTTCAAGCACTGGGAGCGACTCAACCCCTATCTGCGGCTGAGCATTGGCTCGCAGACCTTGGCATACGTAGAGTACCTGGTAGGACATGGCGAACTCGAGCGCACCGAAGACGCCGAGGGATACCATTATTTCGCTGCACGCGAATGAGGCGCCGAACTGCCCCCTTAGGGACGATTTTTGCTGCCCGCATTTTTCCCCGCAAAATTGGCAGCCCTCTCATCAGGCATTATGCATTCTGTCTTTTTAGCTTTCGTGGTGAGCTCTTCAAAAATCGTCCGTAACTCGAAATATTGCCACGATTGCCATAATCTGGGCTGTCAGCCGCTTAATTACTGGGAGGAACGGCCGCACACGAGTGCGCTAGCCAGAGGAACGGCCGCACCCGAGTGCGCCAGCCAGAGGAACAGCCGCGCCCAAGTGCACCGACAATCTTGGCGCACGAGGCACATGGGCCAACACCACGCGTATCGCCTGCTATTCCACGTTGGGTTGCCGCGAGGAAACCTCTGCTTGGCTACGACGCCTTTGTCATGCGCCCCGGGTCAGGTGCTAGCGCTAGCCCTTGAACCTGCCCACTCCACCGATTACGCGCGGTTTCAGGAAACCCATCGCCCGGCTTGCGTCTATCCCAAGGATGATCTTTATCAACCACAGGAACAGAAGCAGCACCAGAATCGGGATGATGCAGGAGGTCACAATCAGCAGGGCAAGAGAATCAGTGAGGGTGCTCAGCAGGTTGAGCGCCTTTTCCTTGGTGTCGTTCAGCGAGGCTGCCACAGTGTCTACTGCTCCGGAAACCGCATCGCTTGCCCCAGAGAACAGGTTCTGAATAAAATTGCCATCCTCTTCCGTTTCCTGGCTATTCTGCGATGAGCCCTGCGCTGCTTCCTCGGCTGCGCTGACGTCGCTTTCGATACTTTCAAGAGTAGTTGCCAGCGAGGCGTTGTGCGTTTCCTCCATCTTGTCGGCAACGAAGACGCTTGCCGGAACCACGATGGCGACCATCACTCCTAGCAGGAAGAGCTTTGCCGCAATGCGTCCCGCGACGCCTTGGCCCGAAGATCTTCCAGACAGCAAGATCGCAGCGATAACGAACAGGCAACCTGCAGGGATCAGTATTCGAAACGCCGCGAAACCGAAGGTGGTCAGAAGAAATTTCTCCAGATAGATGGCCGTAAGGACGATAAGGAAGTCTCCGCTTAGGCCTATGAGGCGATCCGCTATGGGGGTGCCCACATCGCCTGGCAGCGCGCTGACCGCCGCAGAGGACGCTGCCGAGAGCGCCATAAGCCCAGAGACAATATTGCGCTTCTCGTCTAAAGAGGCAATCGTGCCCTGGTATGCATCAGGCGAGGAAAAATGATTGCCCGCCGGAATGGCGGACACCAAAGCCAGCACCAGAAAAACCCCAACGAGAACCCATCTGACGGTCTTGTTGTTGCCAAGGAAGGATGACAGGGCACCTGGCTGCTCGACCATCTGGGCTTCTTCGTTCATGCGCGACCTCAATTCTCACCAAGAATTTCAACAGCGCAATAGTACCCCAATACTGGGGTTGTCCAAAAATTGCACCCGCAGCGGTGCCCGGGGCGGCAGAGGTTCTTGCGTCACCTTTGGCGTAGCCCCGTTTGTGGCAAAACTTTGGGTACAACGTGCCGGCGGAAATTCGCGACCTGGGGTTACAGCAGCGAGTCCCCAAAGTTTTGCCACTAAATCGCACCCTCGGCCTGCCCCGCCTCATGCGTAACGAGAGCCTCAATTCCGCAAGGTAAATGTTGGCGCGATGCCGAATTATCTTCGCAACAGAGGGGCGTAACCGTTTGTCAGCTTGCAGGCATGAAGCCAATGCGTCGTAGCCATCGCCAAAATGGCATTTATTACAAGCTGGGGGCGCTTCCATGCACCAAATGGCGCCTCGTGCACAACGCGCACCGCATCGCAGCCGCTTCGGAAAATCCGCCACCTAGGCTTTTGCTGGCTGTGAGGCTCGAGGGCAGCGGTTTTGGCCTTC
>CAMORQ010000240.1 GCA_946623915.1 uncultured Coriobacteriaceae bacterium
TCGGAAATGTCGTCGAAACGGCCGATGAACGGCGAAATGTAACGTGCCCCAGCCCGCGCGGCCAACAGCGCCTGCGGCACGGAAAAGCACAGCGTCATATTCACCGGCACCCCATGCCCAGCCAACTCTTTGGTGGCGGCAAGGCCTTCGACCATCGTCGGAATCTTCACCACGACGTTCGGGGCGATTTCGGCAAGCTCCAGGCCTTCCCGCACGATATCCTCGCGGTTCATGGCAACACTTTCCGCCGACACGGGACCGTCGACGATGTCGCAGATTCGCTTGATGTGCGCAGGGAAATCTTCAAGCTTGCCTCCGATTTTGGCATACAGCGAAGGGTTGGTGGTGACGCCTGCGATGGCGCCCCAGCTGGCTGCCTCTTCTATTTCCGCGAGGTCGGCGGTGTCGAGGAAAAATTTCACGGATGTCCTCCTACTGGTTGCCCCCGCTGATTGGCACACGACTGCACAAGCAAGCAAGAATACGCAATCGACTGAGGGGATTTGAAATGAAAGCTCGACGCAGGCGCGTCCAAGCCTTGAAACATAGTAAAAGATAGTGCGAGTACGCGCAAGCAGGATACGAGAAAATCACACGCCTACAAATCTTACAAATCTGCGGCCAGCCTGCGGTTTGCGACATGCGTCAAGCTTTCCGCGACCACGTAACGCACCAGCAGCCTTTCAGCCCAAACGCAACATCGGAAACCGGGGAATTCAGCTTAGTCCAGCGAACGAGCGGAAGAGCCGCCACCACGCGACGCTGCAGAAGACGAGGCCGAACGCGACGATGCGCTTGCAGACCCCGACAACGATGCAGAACGCGACGATGCGCTTGAAGATTCCGACGACGCCCGTGACGACGAATTCGCAGCGACGCTACCCGCCGAGCTGCTTGCGGACCCGCTTGCGGCGCTGCTTGTCTCTGCCGAAGACCCATCCTGACGGGCGGATGACGGAGAGGACGAATCGCCTGCTTCGTTTCCGAGATCGACGAAGGAGTAAGGGTCTTCCTCGAGCGGGGGCAACGACGAAGAGGACGAATCGATGCCCAAGGCCGCCTCGCGTTCCCGTTTCGCAGCGGCTTCTTCCGCAGCCTTCTTCGCCTGTTCGACCCGTTCGATGAACTCCTGCTCGTCGAGGGCTTTTTGTTCTGCGGCCGCGTTGCGCGCCGCCTCCTCGATCGCTTCCTGTTTCGATTCCTCGGCACGTTCGGCAGTACCCTGCGCAAGTTCGGCGCTGCGTTCTTGCAGCGCAATGATTTCCGCCTGATGGCGGTTATCCATGTAGTACCACATGATGGCAGCGCCGGCGATGGCGCATGCCAGCGAAAGCGTGATCAGCCCGATGATCTGTCCTGTGGGAGACTTGCCTGCTGCAGCGCGCGCTTCCTTGTAGGCGGCCTTCGCTTCCTTCCATTGCTTCTTGCGCGCCCGCTTCGCATCCTTTTCGCTTTCGATGTTCTGGAGTTCGGCGGTTTCGCGCGAAGAGGCACGTCCGGACCCTTCATGCAGCTCGGCATGTACCGCAACGCTTGCGCCGCACTCGGGGCAGCGCCGTTGCCTGTCTTCGATTTCTGCACCGCAATGCGGGCACTGCATGCGAATCTCCTTTATCGTCAATGGCTCGCATTCATATTAGCGCATTAGCGACATGCCTTAAGCGGGCCTGCACCAAAAGGTCATCGAAGCGAAACATGGGAGCGGGAAAGCGCATCGAGCGGGCACACGACGATTACGCAACCTGCGCCCACGGAAATGGACGCAGCAGCGCCCGTGAACCTGTTCGAAAGGCCACGCGACGAAAGGGCGGATAAGGCGAAATCGTCCACTTCGTAGAACAGTCCCTTTATCGTCAAGCCGCACGCGTCTCCGCCGATCGCTATCACCGAAATGTAAGGAGCGTACGAGCCCGACAGGGCATCTGGTGCAACAGGATCGAACTCGATCCGGCCAGGCGCAGCGACACCGCCTTTTCCATCCCCCGCAAGCGCCACCATGGCGAAATCGTCTCCAATGCCGAACGCGCGTATGCCGCGTCGCGCGTAAGAGCACATCACCTGCATGTTAGCGAGTGTGTGGTCGAGGCGATGCGAAAGCCCGCCGTACACCGACACAGCGTCGGCGCCGTCTTCATGGGCGCACGCAAACGCAAGCTCCATGTCGCTTTCGTCTTTCACCGATGGGAAGCGATTCACCGGCACGTCGTCGGGAACAAATCCGAGGGAGTCGAAATCGCCGATAGCCAAATCGGGCTTGATGCCCTCCTTTTTGCACGTCTCCCATCCGCCATCGACCGCGTAGACCTTGTCGTAGCTTTGGGACAAGAAGTGCTCCCGGTTGAAATCGACGGCCCCTATAAGCGCCACATGCATACGCAAGCCTCCCATGCCGCATCTGTTCCGTTCGATTATACGCGAGCAGGTAAGCACAGCCACATGGAAACAACGCGCCAGGGGGCTTTGCGCTGGGCGGCGAACACCGAAAAAAGAACGGACGGCGGGCTGCAGACCAAAGCATGAGCGCCGTACAGGCAGGTCGTGGATGCAACGAGGAGCGCCGGATCGCGCCGTCGTGCGCTATGCCAAGCGATGGCCTATAATTATGCGCCGGAGCGGGCTGGGCAACTGCATGCCGAGCAATCGAGCATGAGGAAAGTCCGGGCTTCCAAGGGCAGGATGCCAGCTAACGGCTGGGCGGGGCGACCCGACGGAACAGTGCCACAGAAAAGAAAACTCCCGCTGTGCGGCCTTTAACGCCCATAGCGAGAAAAGCTGAAACGGTGCGGTAAGAGCGCACCAGCGTGCAGGTAACTGCACGGCTTGGTAAACCCCATCCGAAGCAAGCGCAAATAGGGATGCCATACGGTTCGCCCTTCCGTGCATCCGGGTTGCGTGCTCGAGGCGCCAGGTGACTGGCGTCCTAGATAAATGGTTGCCTTCAACGACAGAACCCGGCTTACAGGCCCGCTCCCCTTTTTTTCCGCGCTACGCCAACAGCAATCGAGCGAGCAGTGGACCCCGCATCAAACCGTAGCCGATGCGGCGGGAGGCGCTATCATGCCATTGTTGGCAAAGAGGCCATCCAAGCATCCACCGCTTCGCGGGAAGCCGCGACTTCGAGCAGCTTATGCCGGGATGTTTCTCCCCTCTTCACCGAAACGCCCGACTTAGGCACACCAATCTGCTTAGCGACGAGCTTGCACACTGCTGCATTCGCTTTACCGCCATCGGGAGGAGCCGTAACGCGCACGGCGACTTCGCTGCCGCCTTGAGCATCGTTGCGCACCCCGACCACTTCGTCGCGCCCCGACCGCGGCGTGACATGAACGGCAATTGAAACGGAATCCGACATTGCATCCCTTAATAAAGAAATGGCCCGAAGGCCATTTCCGTTAGTCAAGATCGTCGAGCTCGAAGCCGTCGTCGGTGTCACCGAACCCGCTGAAGTCCTTTTCGACCTTGGAGGGCGTAGGCGCAACAGGAGCAGGAGATCCGCCCGTCGTCGGCGTGGTGTACGTTGCTGTGACGGTGTCTGCCGAAACGCCTGCGATTTCCGACGTGTCGTCGGTGATGATTTCGGTGTTGGCCGAATACATGCCCCGCATGGATCCACGACGTGCATGGGCTTCAAGTTCGCCCAGGATGCCTTCGGACGACGCGATGAATTCGTTGAGCATGTCGGAGTAGCGCGCACGCGACTCTTCGCGTTCGGTTTCGAGCTTGCGGATCTCTTCGATCACGCGCGACTTTTCGGCGTTTGCCTTATCCAAGATGCGCTGCGCTTCGTCTTCGGCATCCTGCTTGGTAATTTCGGCGGCCCTGTTCGCATTCGCAATGACCTCGTCGGCAGAGCGCTGCGCGATGATAAGGGCCTGCGAGATGGCGGAGTCGTCGGCACGGTGCTCGGCGACCTGCGCTTCCAGTTCGGCGATGCGGTTGTCGCGCTCTTCGAGTTGAGCGACCGTGACTGTTTCTCCGTCGATGCT
>CAMORQ010000241.1 GCA_946623915.1 uncultured Coriobacteriaceae bacterium
CGCGTAGCTACTTTTCAAAATAAAGGGCTTTTTGGCAATTCAAGCCGGTTATGAGATTCAAGCGCGAAAAATCCCTCACAACCGGGTTGAATTGCCAAAACAGGCACGAATCGTGCAATGTAGCAGGACGGCAACTCGGCATGGCGGATTGCGTCGCGATGACGTGGTGGGCCGGATCATGCGTGAACATATGGCTTGTACCATGGGCGACCTGTGAATCTATTTGTCCGCTCACGGTGAAACTGTTATCATTTCCATTCGCATACTGGAGAGGTGGCAGAGCGGTTGAATGCGGCGGTCTCGAAAACCGTTTCACCGGTTACCCCGGTGACCAGGGTTCGAATCCCTGCCTCTCCGCCAGAATACAATCAGCAGGTCCGGGAACGGGCCTGCTTCGTTTTTGCCAACGCATCAAAGGGGGTTCGGCCACGCCCGCACCCCCTCCGCCCCCTCACACGAAGCGCATATGCGTGGCACAAGCGGACGCCGTATACAACGAAGCCCGCTCAACAGCGGGCTTCGAAATCATCGGGTCGATTGTCAGGGCGTCAACCGTAAGGCTTTATGCGGCGCTCGAGGAGGCATCCGAGCTTGCCGACGCGCCCTCGGAACCGCTCGACTCAGCGGCGGACGAGGACGAGCTCTCGGAGCTGCTCGACTCAGACGAGGACGAACTCTCGGAGCTGCTGCTCTCAGCGGCAGACGAGGACACGCCTTCGGTCGCAGCGGACGAGGACGCATCTTCGGCTGCGGCGGAAGAATCTTCGCCTTCAACAACCAGGTCTTCGGTAACCGGCGTACCGGTCGAGCCCGTTTGATACTTGGTTACATCAACGTAGTACGGCAGGCCTTCGGGCATGTCGTTGATCACCACGTCGGCTTCTTCGCGGTACTTGGTGTACCACTCGCTGACCGCTGTGCTTTCGGCGCTCTGAGTCATCATGTTGCGCAGATACTCAAGGATATCTTCAGGAACCTGGTCAAGAGAGGTCACGCCGCCTTCGGGAACCTCGAACACGTCGGTGCACTTGATGATGTGATAGCCGAATTCGCTTTTCACCAAATCACTCATCTCGTCTTTACCCAGTTCACCGAGCGCATCTGTGTACTCGGTCACGAAAGACGTAAGCATATCCCAGCCCACATCGCCGTTCGCTGCTTTGGACCCTTCGTCCTGCGAGTACTCTGCAACGGCATCTTCAAACTTGAGCGTTCCGGCCTTCAGCTGTTCGAGCACATCTTTTGCCGTCGCTTCGTCTTCGCTGTTGAATAGGATGTGCGACGAGCGCTTCGCACCGTTCAGGTAGTCGGAGTACATTTTGGCGTATTCGAGCAGTTTGTCGTCGCCTTGCGGCTCGGCGTCGGCCGCAACAGCCTCCTGGAGCTTCTGCTCGACGATGCTGTGCTGCACGTTTTCGCGATACTCTTCTTCGGTGGTGCCGGCGTTCGTCAGCGCCTCTTGCCATTCTTCATCGGTCGAATAGTTTTCGCGCATAATCTTGATCTGCTCGTCGACTTCTTCGTCAGTGACTTCAATTTTGCGCTGTTCGGCAGCTTTGTTGATCAGCTTCTCGCCGATGAAGTATTCGATGACCTGTTCACGGAACGATTCCGGAGTCATCGAGCTCTGGGCTAAGTAAGTGCCCCAGGATTCTTCGTCAGTGAATCCGTTCCCGTTGCGGTAGGTCTCGATGAAATCGGTAACCTCGTCTTCGGAGATTTCCTCGCCGTTAACCGTTGCGGCCACCAAGCCCGTGTGCGCGCTCGTGTTTACCGGCGACGAAGACGAAGTGGTGGCAGCGGTAGGCGCACTGCATGCAGCCAGACCGATCAGGCAAGCGCATGCGAGCGCACATGTGGCCGACAGACGCTTGATTCGAACCGTGTTCATGGATACCTTCCTTTGCATTTTCGCAGTTCAAATGTATATGCAAACGTATTTTCCCACAGGGGCGCAAAGCCGATTTTCACTGCACAATATACTCATGTTCGTTACACACAAGCGACGTGCAAAACAGGCTCGAAAGCAGCTGATACAATAACTGGCATGAATCAGGAAAGCAGCTTCATATCCTTCAATCGCGCCAGCATCCTCGAGCGCTTCCCCGGCAACATCGTCGGGGACCGCGAGGCGATGTTCCTCGCCGTTGCCGAAACAACGCTGTCTCAGCCCGCCCGCGACGCGCTGGAAAAAAGCGCAACCACACTCGGATGGAACCGCGGCGTCACATACCTGTTCGCCGATGCGCCGGCGCTGCTTTCGAAAGCCGACCTGTTCGAGGCAATCGAAGGACTCGACCCCTTTTGCGTCGTCATCGTCGGGGCAGCCCTCTGCGGACTCGCATGCGAAGCCTTTAGCCAAGACGTGCCCTCGGGCAAACATTTCAGGCTCTTCGGACGTGATGCGTGCGCCTTCGATGACCTGGACGGGCTGCTTTTAACCGATGCGGGCAAAAAGCGCGCGTGGGAAACCCTGCGTTCGCTCCCCCACGCCACCTCCTAAGCGCACCTAAGCCGCACGCGGCCGCGCCGAGCGCGGCCCCTTCGCACCCTGCAGTGAAAACGCCGGCGCATGCCGGCGTTTTCCAGACGAGAAAGCTGATGCTTTCAGAGGAGTGGCTATACTCTAGCACTTAGACTATTCTTAGTTATGATTATTCTCTATCGTACATAGTATTACCACAAGAAAACGCGCGGCGGCAACACTCCGACGCGCGTCACTGCAGGCCCTACACCTTGTACATGTAATCGAACACGTCTTGACGTTGGATGGTAATCTGCAAATCCATGCGCTGCGCAACCGCATCCAGGCGTTCCTGGACTTCGTTGAAGTCGACCTCTTCGGGCGTGAGCGTGACCAACATGGTCATGCTGAATATGTCATCGAGCAGCGTCTGGCTGATGTCGTCGATGTTTGCCGCACTGTCTGCCATGACTCCGGTAACCGCCGCGACGATGCCGCGCTTGTCCTTACCCAGGACCGATACCACGCATTTCATAGCCTACCCCCGGTAAATCAGCGTGAGCGCTTCGGAGCGCGTCGCCTGGTTGGTTTCGAAGATACCACGCACGGCGCTCGTCGTCGTGCGGGAACCGGGCTTCTTCACTCCGCGCATGTTCATGCACAAATGCTCCGCTTCCAGGACGACGATTACGCCCTGCGGGTCGAGGTACTTGACGAGCGCGTCGGCAACTTGGCTGGTCAGGCGCTCCTGAACCTGTGGACGACGCGCGTACAGGTCCACGAGACGAGCCAGCTTCGACAGGCCGCAAATACGACCATCACCGGCAGGCACGTAGGCGACATGGGCGCGGCCGAAGAACGGCGCCAAATGATGTTCGCACATGGAGTAGAAGGGGATGTCTCGCACGAGCACCATTTCCTCGTGATGCTCGTCGAACGTTGTTTCGAAGAACATGGACGGGTCCGAATGCAAACCGGCGCAGCATTCGGCGTACATCTTCGCGACGCGCTCGGGGGTTTTCAGCAGCCCTTCGCGTTCGGGGTCTTCGCCGATTCCCTCGAGAATCATGCGCACACCCGCTTCGATTTTCGCCATGTCCATCTTCGCGCCGCTCAGGTCTAGGTCGTTGCTCATGCGTTCCACCCTCCTAAAGGTCGATTTCGAGCGCGACCGGGCAATGGTCGCTGCCCATAACTTCCGAATAAATGTGAGCCATCTGTATCTTCTTGCGCAATTCCTCGCTCGTCAAGAAGTAATCGATGCGCCACCCCGCGTTGTTCGCCCGCGCGTTGAAACGATAGCTCCACCACGAATACGCGCCCGTAGTTTCGGGGTGAAGCATGCGGAACGTGTCCACAAAGCCCGCGTCGAGCAGTTCGCTGAACTTACCGCGCTCCTCGTCGGAAAACCCCGCATTCCCACGGTTGGGGCCGGGATTCTTCAGATCGATTTCCTCATGGGCGACGTTGAAATCGCCGCACATAACCACAGGCTTGG
>CAMORQ010000242.1 GCA_946623915.1 uncultured Coriobacteriaceae bacterium
GGGGGTCAGGCTTATTGTCTCATGCGGCCCGGGGGTGCGGCCTGCTAGTAGTGACGACGCACGGAGCCCGGGTTTTCCAAACGGTAGCCGCCAAGGCTTTCCATACGTGCGCGGAATTCATCGGATGCCAGTACGTCAAGCAGCGCTTGTACCATGGGTGTGTCCCAAGCGTAGTCTGGTACAAGCAGGTCGTACTGCTCTTCGCATACCGGCACGAAATCCAGCCCGTACATTTTGGCCGCCGAATAGATGCCCATGCCTGCATCGGCAGCGCCCGATTCGACAAGCGCCGCCACAGCCGTATGAGTGAACCCTTCGTGGGCGTACCCATAGATGGCGCTCGTATCGATGTCGCCCTGCTTGCAGAGGTAATCTGAAAGAATGCGCGTTCCAGAACCCTTTTGGCGATTCACGAAGCTGCGGCCTGCTTCCGTTAGGTCGGCGAGCGACTGAATGGCGTGCGGATTGCCCGGCGCCACCATCAGCCCTTGTTGACGGAACACGCATTCCACTTGGCGTACACCGCCGTTTGGGAAATGCTTTTCCAGGTACGATTCGTTGTACAGGCCGGTCTCTTCATCGAGAAGGTGAATGCCGCCGCAGTGGTTTTCGCCACGCTTCGCAGCGGTGATGGCACCCATCGAACCCACGTGGGTAGAGGCGACGGAAAGCAGCGGTTGCCGAGCATGTACGAACTGCGCCACTTCGTCGATAAGCGGATCGTGGCTGCCAATGACCACGAGCGAATGCGCCAACTCTTCGGCATCGCGCAGCAGACGGACGCGTGCAGTGCTCCCCGCCTCGATTCCTTCGCTGTTCTGCGGGATGCGCATGATGCCGTCGGCTTTCACGAACGAGGTAACCACGCCTGCGCCGCGCGAAAGCGGCGTGGCGACGACCCTGCCACCCACCTGTCCTAGCCGTACGCGCACGAATTCTTCGTGCTTGAGCGACGAAGTGCATGGGCGCGCCAGCGTTGCATCGATTGTGGCGCCTTGGGCCACCGGAGTGCCGAGCAGCTGCTCGATTATCGGTCGCACGAGCTCTTCGACCACGATGATGCCGCTTACGGGGTAGCCAGGAACGCCAACGATGGCGACTGGTCCCGCGTGCCCAAGGATGGCGGGTTTGCCGGGTTTGATGGCGATGCCGTGAAAGAGCACTTCGCCCACTTCGCCTACGATAGTCGACGTGTAGTCATCGCGACCTGCTGACGATCCGGCGTTTACCAGCACGATATCGCATTCGTCGACGGCATGCTGCAGGGCTTCGCGCAGGAGGTCGGGCTTATCGGGCACGATGGGGTAGGTGATGCCATGTGCGCCCCACTGTGCAACCATGCCGGAGAAGATGGTCGAATTGAACTCCATTACATCACCGGGCAGCGGGTTAGCGGAAGGCTCCACTACTTCGTCTCCCGTGGGGATGATGCCCACCTTTGGAGGGACGATCACGTCGACCTCCTGGATGCCCGCTGCCAGCATAGCGCCCATGGCTGCAGGTTCGATGCGCACGTTGGACGTGAGCAGCATTTCGCCCGCACAGATGTCTTCGCCTATCTGGCGCACGTTGTCCCATGGCGTGCAAGCTGCGAAAAGCGTTACCGGGCACGAACCTAGATCCGCCATCCCGTCGCCTTCGGAAAATACGACATCTTCGATCATGATGACTGCGTCACAACCTTCGGGCAGCGGGTCGCCCGTATCGACCACTACGTAGTCGTCGGCTTGAATGGTCACTGGTGTAGTTGCCGTAGCTCCAAATGTCACTTTGGCGTCGAGCGCGATTCCATCCATGGCGCTTGCGTGGTAGTGAGGTGCCGAAATCGCCGCGTAAATCGGCTTCGCCGTTGTGCGTCCGAGCGCATCTCCAACGGCTACGCGTTCGCTTTGCGCCACCGCTCCGCTATCGCGAAGTATCGCCAGGAATCTTTCCCGTGCTTCTTCCAGTGGCGTGTTGCTCAGATAGTCGAAAGCCATGTAGTCCTCCTTGTTCTTAGCACGGCGCGATACCCCAACGCAGATTCTGCCACATCGTGTAGCCACGCCCCCGTCACAGCAATTGCACCTGCACGACGCTTTCGGCCGCGAGTCCTTCGGTGTTGCGGTCGATTTCCACATACCCGTCAGCGGCGCACAGCTGTGATATCAGGCCCGATTTGCTGCGAATGGGAACGGCGCGAAGCAACCCGTCCTCGGGGCCGCCGTTCTCAAGGCGTACCGGCACCAGCTCGGTGCGGCCATGGTTCGAGGGCAGTCCTTGGACAAGCGTCGCCTGAACCACACCACCCATCTTTGCGTTCGGCGCGAGCAGCATCGCCGCCAACTCCAAAAACATGAAATAGGCCGCTACCGGATGTCCCGGCAGGCCGAATACGGGCAAGCCACCCACGTTTGCGCACATGGTCGGCTTGCCTGGCTTTACTGCAACGCCGTGGAACAGCATGTCGCCAGCTTCCGAAAGCACGAGGGCCGTGTTGTCTTTCTGGCCTGCAGATGACCCGCCGGAAACCAGCACCATGTCGCATGACTCGATCGCATCGGCGACGGTCGCCCGCAGCGCTTCGAGCTCGTCGGGGACGATGGGGTAACACATGGCTTCGGCACCGAGGGCTTCTACCGCAGCGGCGAGCATCGGTGTGTTCACATCGCGCATCTGAGAAGCAACAGGGGTTTGGTCGACGCGCACGATTTCATCGCCCGTGGACACGATGCCGACACGCGCACGCGTGCGCACCGTGCATTCTGTGGCTCCCAAGCTCGCAAGCGTTCCCACATGGTGGGGCGCAAGCCGCGTCCCAGCTGGAATTAGTACGCTACCAGGTGAAATGTCATCGTTTTCGAACACGATGTTGTCACCAGGAGCTACTGCGGATGCCACGCCGATAGTGCCGTCACCGTATTCTTCGCAGTATTCGAGCATGACTACGGCATCCGCCCCTGCAGGCACCTGACCACCCGTGGGAATGCGCACGCACGTCCCAGGCTCGCAAGCAAGCGAAACCTCTTCGCCCATTTCGACTTCGCCGGTAAGCGAAAGCAGCGCCGGTAAGGCGTCGGAACAGCCGAACGTGTCGGCAGCACGTACGGCGAACCCGTCGACGGTCGATCTGTCGAAGGGCGGCACTCCAGCAGACGCCACGACGTCTTCGGCCAAGTAGCGGCCAACAGCCTGGTCGTACGGAACAGATTCGCGCCTAGAACAAAACCCTGCAAAAGTCTTTGCAACGACCTTTCGCGCTTCATTTAGCGAAATAACCTCTAGCATCTTCGTCTCCTCGGCATATTCGATACCGCATGCAAGTGAATGCGCGCCTTTTTGTCAGGCTGCGCACAGGTGGGCTAGCGCGAATGTTGTAAACACCGCGGCAAAAACGCATGCACCTGCGCGCACTGCATTGCGCCACTTTCTATCTATCCCCAGATCCTTCAGCAACGATTTGCTTCCTGTCCAAATATGAGCCGTTAGCAGCGCTGTTAAGGAAATCGTCCACACTGCACCCTCGGCGGAATGCAGGGCGGCAACGGGGCCAAGCGACCGAATGCGCCAAATGTGAACGCCTGCCATGGCGATCAGGCCTATTCCAGTTGCCCATTTCAGCGCGAGATGCCGCTTCTTTTGCACGCTTGGAGGGCGAACCGTGTCGGTTAGCTGCTCGACGCTCGTCGCGATGCACAGCAGGGCGTGAACGCCCACGAGCACCATTCCCGCCCACACGAGCCACGATGCCAGACTGGGGACGGCAAAAAAGCTCTGAAAGCTGCCAAGTGTCGCATGAATCAGAAACACGCATACGATGCCGGCCGACACCATGCCATTCGCCGTTCGTGCTGTAGAGCGCTTCCTCATAGGTACATTGTACCGCTGTGCGGTTCGCCGAGTTCAGCACCCGTTTTCTTTTGCTCTACAGTTGCGAGTACGAAAGGAACGAGCGGCCTTCTTCGGAG
>CAMORQ010000243.1 GCA_946623915.1 uncultured Coriobacteriaceae bacterium
TTCGCAAACGCCCGTTACGGTTATGGACCCGACGCAGTCATTTCGAAGAAGGTCGTAAAATGCTTGCGCAAGTGATTGCTTCGTGGCGTAAACCATGGTTCTAGCCCATCACCTGCTCAAGCCCAATCACAAGCCCGCTCAGTTTTTTCACGCTCCGAATGCCAAGGAGAACACCGGGCATGTAGCTTTCCCTATCCCATGAGACGTGTTTTATGGACAGCGTCTGGCCTAAAGAGCCGAATACAACCTCTTGGTTTGCCACGAACCCCATGGAGCGTGCCGAATGCACGGGCACACCGCTGACCAGCGCTCCTCGGGCGCCCTCGCACCCTTCGATTTCAGTTTCCTTGCCGGGTGCAATGCTGTCAAAACCACGCGCTTCAGAAATGATCTGGGCCGTTCGCACAGCCGTCCCCGAAGGTGCATCCAATTTGTTTGCATGATGGTATTCGAACACTTCAGCTTCCGGGAAATACGGGGCCGCAGCTTTTGCGAACTGCATCATAAGCACGGCACCGGTCGTGAAGTTGGGAGCATAGAACAGGCAGGTACCAGGTGCGGCACGCTCGGCAAGCTCCTCAAGCACCTCAACAGACAGCCCCGTCGTGCCAACAACGCAATCGACGCCGATTGGCAATGCTGCAGCTACGTTTCCTGCCACAGCACCAGGAGCGGTGAAATCGACCATTACATCAAACGTGCTGCCTTCAAGAGCCTGGTCGACGCTTTCGTATACCGGAAACTCGTATTCGGCGCCTGCGGGATCTATGCCGCAGGCGACCTCCATGTCGTCAGCGGCATCCACAGCCGCGACAACAGTCGAGCCCATCCGACCCGCACATCCGCACACTGCAACTCGTATCATGAAGCACCCCCTTCTGGATACCCGGATTGTAATTCAATAATCGCGCGCGCAAGAACTAATGGCAGAAAACCGTGCTGCGATTCCCGTATACGGGGTCTTCGCCAAACGAAACGCAAGAAATAGGGCCGCGCATGCGGCCCTTCGATGAATTTACCTGTTCCGGTTGCGAGGCTTACGATGCTCCCGGCCTGAAGGTCCACCCCTTCTATCGCCGTTGTCGCTGCCGCGACGACCGCCGTCTGCCGCTGGAGCATCGGGCTTGTCGATGCGATCGAGGCTGATTTTGCCCGTAGTCTGATCCACCTCGATGACTTCGACCTGCACAGTATCGCCCAGGTCGAGCACATCTTCCACTTTCGCAACGCGACCATTGGCCATACGCGAAATATGGAGCAGACCGTCCTTGGAGCCGGTCAGCTTGATGAATGCGCCGAAATCTTTGATGCCGACGACTTCGCCTTCGTACACTTCGCCGACCTCGGGTTCCTTCACGATGTCGAGGATGGCCTGCTTCGCGGCCTCGCCCGCAGGACCCTCCACGGCAGCAATGTGCACCGTGCCGTCCTCTTCGACTTCGATGGTAGCGCCTGTTTCTTCCTGAAGACCGCGGATGACCTTGCCGCCCGTTCCGATGACGTCGCGAATCTTGTCCACGGGAATCTTGATCGTCTCGATGCGCGGCGCGAACGGGGAAAGGTCCTCGCGCGGAGCCGGAATTTCGGCAAGCATTGCATCAAGGATGAACGCGCGCCCTTCCTTGGCCTGCTGAAGGGCACGTCCAAGGATTTCGGTGGAAAGCCCTTTGGCCTTGTTATCCATCTGAAGCGCCGTTATGCCGCGCGTCGTACCGCAAACCTTGAAGTCCATGTCGCCGAGGAAGTCCTCGAGTCCCTGGATGTCCGAGAGGATAACGACGTCATCGCCTTCTTTGATCAAGCCCATGGCGATACCCGACACAGGTGCGGAAATAGGCACGCCGGCATCCATAAGGGCCAACGTGGACCCGCACGTGGAAGCCATCGAAGAGCTTCCGTTCGACTCGAGGACTTCGGAGACGACCCTGATGGCGTACGGGAATGCGTCTTCGTCGGGAAGCACCGGTATAAGAGCCCTCTCGGCCAAAGCGCCGTGGCCCACTTCGCGACGCTTCGGTGCGCCCATGCGGCCGGTCTCACCCGTGCAATACGGGGGGAAGTTGTAGTGATGCATGTAGCGCTTGCCTTCGACGGGCTCGATTGTGTCGAGCCTCTGCCCCTCGCGCAACGTGCCCAACGAGCACACGGACATCACCTGGGTCTGACCGCGCTGGAACAGGCCGGAGCCGTGAACGCGTGGAAGATAGCCTGGACGGATGAACAGGGGGCGGATTTCGCTCGGGGTGCGCCCATCGGCGCGCTCGCCGCTTTGGATGACCATAGCGCGCATGGCCTTCTTCTCGAGGGCTTTGCATGCCGCGGCGATATCGCTGCCCCACTCGGCACGTTCTTCTTCGGTGAAATCGTTTTCCTTGATGGCCGCCTTCAGCGCCTCGACCTTGCTGACACGAGAGGCTTTGTCAGCGTCGTGCAGGGCGGCCGCCATCTCTTCCTCGTGAACGGAAACGCGCTCGGCGATGGAAGGATCGGCCTGGTGCACGCTGTATTCCATCACCGTGATATCACACTTGTCGAGGAAACGCTGCTGGGCTTCGCAGAAAGCCGCAATGGCCTCCTGGCCGAACTCCATGGCAGCAAGCATGTCTTCTTCGGAGATTTCGTCGGCCCCGGCTTCCACCATGGAAATGAACTCCGCGGTGCCTGCAATGGTCAGCTCTAGATCGCTTGTCTCCTGCTCCTCGTAGGTGGGGTTGACGATCCATTCGCCCGTTTCGGTGTTGCGTCCGATGCGGACGCATGCGGCAGGCCCTTCGAAGGGAGCCCCGCCGGCAAGCAAGGCAGCGGATGCGCCGTTGACGCAAATGCAATCGGGAGGGTTGGTGCCGTCGCACACGAATGTCGTGGCCACGACATGCACTTCGTTTTTGAAGCCTTCGGGAAAGCCGGGACGAATGGGGCGGTCGATCATGCGCGCCGTCAGAGTCCCTTTTTCGCTCGGGCGCGCTTCGCGCTTCAGATACCCGCCGGGAATACGCCCGACGGCATAGAGCTTCTCGATGAAGTCCACGGTCAACGGGAAGAAGTCGTAATCCTTTTCTTCGGGAGAAACGACGGCGGTAACCAGGCACGTGGTTTCGCCCTGGGTTACGAGCACGGCGCCGGTCGCCTGCTTGGCCAGCTCGCCTGTTTCCATCCGGTAGGATTTCCCATACAACTCGAATTCTTCAACTACTTTGTTCATACTGCAAATCATTCTTTCTCTTACCCTGGCGCCCTATTGCGCGCAGGCCGCTTCGTCCCCGCTGGGACCCGATTGGCAAAATCCCTTGATCCGCCAGCCGTAAAAAGGCGCACGGGGCGCATTGTCCCCGTATGCCAAAAGCAAGCTCGCCGAAGCGAGCCTGCTAAATAACCTAGATGTTGTCGCGAATGCCGAGCTTAGCGATGAGGTCACGGTATGCCTGGATATCGTTCTTCTTGATGTACTTCAGCAAACCGCGGCGCTTACCGATGAGCATCATAAGGCCACGACGCGAGTGGTTGTCCTTTTTGTGCACTTTCAAGTGCTCAGTCAGGTTCTTGATGCGTTCCGAAAGGATGGCGACCTGTACGGCCGCAGAACCCGAATCGCCTTCGCCGTTGCCGAACTCTTTGATAATCTCCGCTGTGCGTTCTTTGGAAATGCTAAGCTTGTCAGCCATGATTCCCACCTTTCTTTTGTCTGCCAACCGCATCCCTACGGCGGCACCTGTACTGTCCACTCCCAGCCCAGAAAAAGTATGTAAGGTGGTTCGTACCCACCAGGCTGAAAGCATCTGCTGCTCGTGCGCAGCGGGAAGAATTATAGGCAAGACAAGGCAGGTGCGCAAACGAATGTGTAAGGAGTGTGCAGCCATCTAGGCAAGGCGCAAGTCAAGCTTTCTCGAATGCGACGGAGCGGCATGGATACGCACGCTTAGGCGTTGGCCAAGACGGTAGCGCACCC
>CAMORQ010000244.1 GCA_946623915.1 uncultured Coriobacteriaceae bacterium
CGTCGCGGCGCACCGGAAAGTTCATACATCGTTGACGAGCAAGAAGTGTCCTACACAGGAGCCGCCGACGGGCAGACCATCGTCTACGAATGGGTGTTCACAGCCCACACAGAGTAATTCGGCCACATCGACCCTGTCGCTTTGGCGCATGGCACTGACGTCGGGATTCGCCAGTTTTGGCTGGAACCGATGTCGGTATTCGCCATATTATGGCTGAAACCGACGTCGGGATTCGCCATTTTCAATTGATATTGATGTCGGGATTCGCCATAATATAACCCATACAGGCACTTCAGTCTGCAATCAAGACTGCGGCTGAAGCATGTGGGAAGAGCGGAAACGCAGAACCATATGCTGCGACAGAGCAGCGCTTACGGTAGCAGCGACGCGCAGGAGGGCACATGCACAGAAACGCAATGCTAAAGCTTGTCGAATGGAAGAATGCTGCCACTCGCAAACCACTGGTGGTCAACGGCGCGCGCCAAGTGGGAAAAACATGGCTGGTAACCGAATTCGCCCGCCTACACTTCGACGCGTGTGCGCATGTCGTGTTCCTTGACAACGAACAAGCGCAGCGGATCTTTACAGACAGCCTGGATCCAGGACGGCTGCTCATGCTTATAGGAGCGCTTACGGGAACAAACCCCGCCGATGGAAAAACACTGGTATTCCTCGATGAAATACAAGAATGTCCGCGTGCTATTAGCGCACTTAAGCTGTTCAACGAACAAACCCCTCATGTCCCCATTATTGCAGCAGGGTCGTTACTCGGCGTTGCGCTTAACAGGAATGAAACGCACGGATTATCCGGCACGGATCACCGCGCATCTTGGCCAGTAGGAAAGGTGAACTATCTAGACCTCTATCCACTTACCTTTGGCGAGTTCGTGCGTGCAGTAGCCACACCACAACTTGCCGATTTGGTCGAAAATGCCTCACACGAAATGCGTGATGCGCTCGAAGAAGAAATGCGCTCCCTCCTATCTCAATACATGTACGTGGGAGGAATGCCAGAAGCCGTGCAGTCGTATGCAAGCGATCATAGCTTCGCCGATGTCAGAAGAATACAAGACGAGTTGCTACGAGGATACGAGCACGACTTCACGAAACATGTCGACAGCGCACTCATGACCCAAAGAATTCGTGAGACATGGCATTCCGTTCCATCGCAGCTTGCCACAGAAAGCGATTTGAAGCGTTTTACATTCGCCTCCATCAAAGCAGGAGCGCGCGGCCGCGACTACCGAGATGCTATTTCATGGCTCACCGATGCGGGACTAGTCATACGCGTGCCGCGCATTTCGAAACCAGGAATCCCGTTAAAAGGCTATGCTGATAGCTCCTATTTCAAGCTCTACCTGCTAGACGTTGGACTCCTTGGCGCCGCAACCCATCTTGACGCCACGGTACTGCTTGACGGCAACCGTCAGTTCGCTGAGTACAAGGGGGCCTATGCAGAACAATTTGTGTGCCAACAACTCCTCTCCTTATGCGGACAGGCGCCTTATTATTGGTCGGCCGATGGTAAAGAGAACAAAGGTGAAATCGACTTCGTCATCGAGCAGGACGCAAAACCCCTCCCGATTGAAGTAAAGGCCGCAAGCAACGTTGCAGGTCACAGTCTTGCACGATTTTGCGAAGCATATCGCATCGACAGGGCCCTTAGATTTTCGATGCTACCCTACAAAGAACAGGACTGGCTAACCAATGTTCCCCTCTACAGCATACAAGGAGCCTTGTAGCGAAGGCCCGGAAGCCCAAAGGGACCAAACAGCTGATGGCCACTAACGACATGAAGCGCACTACGCTTGGCGTTATTGGCAAGACGACCGCCTGACCCCGCCCCGCTCCTCTGCCATCCGACTGTAAAAGCGGAGCGGGGCCATAGCCGACCCCGCTCCGTTCAACTGCCACCCACCCGATCGCGCACTACTTGATCGAGTTCCTGCAAAGACCCCAGCACGCTGTCTCTGACGGCCGCTGAATCTATTCGTGCTCCTTGTAGCGTCCGTACCCAACGCTGCCACCGTAAAGAACTGCGGCATCGGCGTAGCCCACCTTGCCATCCATGGTCAGCTTGCACCATTGGTGCGTCCACTTGTTCGGGTTCCTGTGCGTCCAGGAATAGCCAAGGTAGTCAAGCACCAAGCCAAGCGCCCTCGTGCTGCCTGCACACGACCATTGCTTGCCAATAAAGGCACCGTACGCAGTGTGGTAAATGCTTCCCGATGTCGTGTAATCCTCGATGCGCAGGAAGAGCGAAACGTAGCACGCAGCACGCCCCACACGCTCCAAGTCGGTTTGGATGCTGCGCGGACCACAGCATTTCGCGATAAGCTTCGCCACACGTCTCGCGTCGGCGTCCTTGTTGCCTGTTTTGCGAAGATCGACCTTGTGGCACACGCCGTCGTAAGCTATCAGGTACCCATTGAGATAGCCCATGGTCGCCATCTCGCCGCGATCGTTGTAGTAGTACAGTTTCTGACCGATTTTTATCCACCCGGTCTCCAACGCAGCTCCAAGCGCGTTGGCGAATGCGTTGTACACGCGCGGCGACACAGCCGCCTTGCCGCCGAAGACATACCCTCTTGACACCGTCGCGTAATGCGCACGCGGCACCGAAGCGTTTTGGGAATACGAGTTTGCCTTAGGGTACCTATCGTCGGCAAGTACCAAGACCGACTCGGTTTTCCCACACAATGCCGCCCCGCACAATGCGTCGTAATAGGACTCGGAGGTGGCAACGCCCATGTTGTTGGCCTTCAAGCCAAGAGAGATTCCCCACTTCGCCACAGCTTCGGAGGTGTCGTAGTGATCATGCCCATACTTACGCTTGATAGTTTTGACGCCATATGCGCGGAGCTTGTCTTCAATCTGTGTCCTGATCGCTCCCGGCCCCCCAATGATATAGACGGTCGTGATGCCGCATTCTTTAATCGCCTTCAGGGTATTGGCGGAAATCTTGTCGCGTCCCTCTGTCAAGAAAATAGGGTAGCCCTTTGCGTACGCAATGGGAGCGACAGACAGGGCATCGTAGAACGACTGGCTGGTAGCTAGAATGGCGGTAGACGTGGGTTTCTCGAAAAACGTGAGGTTCATCTGCGCTGCAGTATCCGAAGCGTAGTCGCCGTAAACACGCTGAACATCCGCGCCAGTTACGGCTTTGATTCGGTTGAAAACACTATGCGAAACGGCATTTGGGCCTCCTGGCACTACAACCTTCTTAGGCTTAAGCCGCTTAAGTTCCGCTTCGGTCTGTGCAGGAAGGGATGACTTCTTGGTCATAAGCACGGGGGCCTTGTACAGTCCCGCCACTGCTGTAGCAGCTAACGCATCCTGAAATCCTTGCGACGTTGCGACCACCACTGTTCCACCAGTAGCGCCCCATCCTTTTTTGACGATCTGCTGCATTGTATCGAATTCGGTCTGTCCCGCCAGACGGTACCAAACCTTCTTCTTGCTGCCTGCAAACGTGCTCGTGGGTCCCGTTGGTGCAGAAACGTTTTTGCCATCTTGCAATCCGGACTCAGCCGCATCTTCATCCGACGACTCTCCGATGCTGAACGCATCGACGACCGGTTTTTGCGATTCGGTGACAACTCGCTGATTTATGGCGCCATCACCGCCAGCAGCAACGGAATCGAGCGCCTGTGCAGCAGCGAGTTCATCGGCCATCGCAGCATAAGGAAGCAATGCGAACCAAAAGAATCCCAACAAAAGCATTCCCACGACCAGGAAAAATCGCTTCGAGAAGACAGCCATTGTTCTCCTTTCAGAAGACATACGCCACTCGTATGCTATTTGGTCGAATTCCTGCAGGCGGCCAGCACGCCGTCGCTGACGACCGCGGTGCCGCCGAAGACGTAGGCCTGGACGATCTTGGACTTGTAGGCCTTCGTGAAGCTCAGGGAGCCGCCGTCGACGTTCTTGGAGCCG
>CAMORQ010000245.1 GCA_946623915.1 uncultured Coriobacteriaceae bacterium
CCCCTTTGGCACGGGAGGCCCCTTTAGCGCCCGCATCCCTTGTCACCTGCGTCCCATCCGTTGAAGAAGTAGGCAGAAAGGCTTTCAATGACCGATAGTGCATTAAGGCGCCAACGCACGCGCGAATCGCTCATCGCCGTATCCTTCACCATATTCTCGGTGTTCCTGATGTATGTCACCGCCACGTTGGGGTGGTGGCCGCTGTACGTGCCGATCCTCGCCATCGAGGTGGCGTTCGTGTGGTGGGCGTACGTCACGGGTTTCCAGGACCATACCACGCGCGCAGTCATCATCACGCTGTTCGCCTGCGTCAGCATCTTCTTCTACGGCGCCCATTCCGAAAACTTCAACGTGGTGCTGCCCACCATGTGCGTGTTCACGGTGCTCTTCGGCCTCTACCAGCTGCGCCCGGTGCTCGACATCGTGTTCGGCACCCAGATTCTGCTGCTTGCCTACCATATCTTTTTCTTGGGGACGTTCGAAATGTCGGCCGACAAGCTCGAGCGCGACCGTATGGTGTTGCAGCTGCTTTCCTGGTTCGTGCTCAACGGGCTGGTGTTCTACAGCATCCACCGAACGGCCGAGTTCGAACAGGAAGTGTCGGATCTGAACGCGCAAATCGACAAGGTGCAGAAGATCAAGGACGACTTCGTCGCCAACACCAGCCACGAACTGCGCACGCCCATCAACACCGTGTCCGGCATGAGCGAAATCCTGCTGCAGGAAGACCTTCCCGAAAACGCGCACAACCGCGCGCTCGACATTCAGATGACGGGCATCGAGCTGCAGACCATCGTCACCGACATCCTGGACTACGCCGCGCTCGAAGCGGGTACGCACACGCTTTCGCCGCGCGCCTACAACATCACTTCCACCATCAACGACGTCATGAACATGACGGTGTTTCAGAACCGCGAAAAGAACCTCCAGCTCATCTTCGACTGCGACCCGCACATCCCCTGTCTGCTCTACGGCGACGAGCAGCAGCTGCGCCGCGTCATGAACAACCTCATCGGCAACGCCATCAAGTTCACCAACGAAGGCGGCGTGGTCGTCACGGTGGGCTTCCGTCCCGAAGAGTACGGCGTGAACCTGATCGTGTCGATCAAGGACACCGGCATCGGCATGAGCAAGGAAGACATGGAAAAGATCTTCCAGGACTTCTACCAGGCCGACCCCGACCGCAACCGCACCGCCGAGGGCATGGGCCTCGGCCTTACCATTTCCAGCGCGCTCATCAAGAACATGGGCGGCTTCCTGACGGTACGCAGCCAGGAAGGCAAAGGCAGCGAGTTCACGTTCTCCATCCCGCAGGAAGTGCGCGACGAACGCCCCTGCATCGCCGTCACGCATCCCGAACGCGTGCGCGCCATTTGGTATTTCAACGCCGAAAACACCGAATCGCTCATGCGCGACGATTACGTTACGCACATCAGCCGCATATCCGAGCACCTCGACATCACCGTGCACCGCGCCACGTCGCTCGCCGAACTGAAGCGCCGTTTGCGCCAGGGGCAGTTCACGCATTTGTTCATCGGCATCGACGAATACGGAGAAGACCCCTCATACTTCGACGAGGTATCCGCGCAGACCTCCACGATTCTTATTCTCGACCGCGTGCACGAAGCGCCGTCCAACCGCATGCATGCGCTCTACACGCCCTACAACGCCATGACGCTCGCCGAGCTGTTCAACGGCGGCGACATCCTGGCGAATCCGCGCAAGTACCAGCAGATGCGCCATTTCGAAGCGCCGAGCGCCAAGGTGCTCGTCGTCGACGACAACCTGATGAACCTGAAGGTGGTCGAAGGGCTGCTGCGCAAGTACCGCATCAAGATCACGGCGGCGAACAGTGGCGACGAGGCGCTCACGCAAATCGAATCCCAGGACTACGATTTCGTGTTCATGGACCACATGATGCCCGGCATGGACGGCATCGAATGCTTCCGCAAGATTCGCGCGAAGGCAGGGGAGTACTACTCGCGCGTGCCCATCATCGCGTTGACCGCCAACGCCATCGCCGGCTCGCGCGAAATGTTTTTGGAGGAAGGCTTCGACGAGTTCGTGGCCAAGCCCATCGACAACGCCGTGCTCAACCAGGTGCTCGAAACCTTCATCCCCGACGAAAAGAAGGTGTTCAAGGAATCATCTGATGCAACTGCATCGTCCGAAGCGTCCGTCAAGCCCACCGGCGGAGCGGCCGGGGTTGCCAAGCCGGTTCCCGGCACGCCCGGCGCGCCTGCGGCCGACCCCTTCGACGCCATGGAAGGCATCGACATGGACACGGCGCTCACGTATTGCGGCGGGAGCCTCGACGACTTCGTCGAGCTCGCGCGCATCTACTGCAACACCGCCGACAAGAACCTCGTCGACATCCAGGCGTACTACGACGCCGCCGATTGGAAGAACTACGCCATTCTCGTTCATGCGCTGAAGAGCTCTTCGAAGACCATCGGCGCCATGGAGCTTTCCGAAATCGCCTACACCGAAGAGATGGCCGCAAAGTCCGAAGATGAAGCGGTCATTCGCCGTCATCACGACCAGATGATGGAAGAATACCGCCGCGTGCTTGGCGTCCTGCATAAGAACCCGCGCATTTTCTCGCAGGAAGAAGCGCAGGCCGAGGACGCAAGCGCCGATGACGGCCAGGCCGGTCAGGCTGCGCCGGTGCGCTTGACTTCGCTCGACATCACCGAATGGCGCAAGGTCGCCATCGATCTGCGCGGGCTGCTCGAAACGTTCGAGGCGGACGCAGTGGAAGACTACGTCAACGACCATGCGGACCGCTCGTACAAGGGCAAGGCGCTTCCAGAATTGTTGGCGCCCGTGATGGACAGGGTTTCCCAGTTCGATTTCACCGGGGCGCTCGACGAACTCGACGCGGTGGATGGCGTGAATTAAGGAAGCGCGCCTTTTGGGTGTGTCCCACATGCGTGCACTGCAGTTGTCTGTTAGTAGGAGTTAGATGGTAGAGAGGTTCATAAGCGTTTTCTTCAAGGAAGGGCGTACGCTCGAGCATCAGATGTTCATCTTCGGAAGCATCGCGGTCATGCTCGGCTTGCTCTCGGCGTTGATCATTTCCATTGTCGCTCCGCTCGCCATAGAGCTGACCGTCGTTTCGGCTGTGGCGACGGTGGTCTGCGCGATTGCCATTCAATGGGCGTTCCGCACGAAAAACTTCTATCTGGGCAACATCGTTTTGGTGGTGTTCGCCATCTACATCACGTTCCCCATCGGCATCCTCGTGGGCGGCGGCGTATACAGCGGCGTTCCCATTTGGTTCATTCTCGCCGTCGTCTACATCGCCATGGTGTTCAAGGGGCGCTCGTTCTGGATTCTCACGATCATCGCTTTGGTCCTGTTCGCCGCCACGGCTTTCTATTCCTACCAACATCCAGAGCTCTACCAGGTCGAATTGTCTCCTAGCTTCAGGTTCTGGCACATCACGCTTTCGGTCGTCAGCCTGTCGCTGCTGATAGCGCTTCTCGTCCGCTACCAGCAGATCCTGTTCCAACGCGAGACCGACATCGCGCACGAGCAGAAAGAGGAAATCCAGGCGCTCTCCGACGCGCAAAGCCGCTTCTTCAGCTCCTTGAGCCACGAGATCCGCACGCCGCTGAACACCATCATCGGTTTGAACGAGATGACGCTGAGAGACCAACAGGTTTCGCCCGAAATCGCCGAAAACGCCTCCAACATCCAGAACGCTGGCCGCATGCTGCTTTCGCTGATCAACGACGTGCTCGACATCTCGAAGATCGAGTCGGGACGCATGGAGCTCGCGGAAAGCCAGTACGAAACCTCGCGCACCCTTTCCGACGTGGTGAACTTGCTGTGGGGCCGCGCTAAGGACAAGGGCCTGCGCTTCGAGGTGAACGTCGGCGAAAACGTTCCGTCGATGCTCTACGGCGACGAAATGCGCCTGA
>CAMORQ010000246.1 GCA_946623915.1 uncultured Coriobacteriaceae bacterium
GTTCAGCTTGCCGCTTTTTTCGAATTCCCGGAACTTGTCCAAGTGCTTCGTAGAGACGATGTCTTCCACGAAAGGCTGACCTAGACGGTGAACCAACTGATAGATTACGAAACTGGAGAACACGCAGCCAACCAACACGATAAGAGCACCCAGCCACGGGCCATACATCATGCCCGCCGCCAGCTGGACCGCCTCGCCCGGAATGAAAGCGACCACAATCTGCAGAAACTGGATGCCCAGCAGCATCAGCACCCCAAGGGGGCCCGCCGAGCGCACGTTGGCCACCAGCTCTTCGGGGCCTTCGGAAAGAATGCGCCCGACAAAAGGCCAAAGGATGACAAGTGCGACCACGACAAGCACGGCAAACGCCGCCAACCCCGCGATGCGAAACACATTAGCCCGCGACACTTCGCGACCGAGCACGTTCATCGTCTTTCCGGGCTGCGTCGCGGAGTCGTCCTGCGCAACATCCGCAACATCCTGCACGGTGGCAGCGGCATCCTGCGCACCATCCGCAACGCCCTGCGAGTCGTTTGCAACGTCTCGCACATCACCTGCGGTGTACCTCGCATTATTTCTTTCGCTTCGAGCCACTTTTGCCGCTTGCCTTGTCGAACTCGGACTTGAATGCGGAAAACATGCCTCGGGCACGCCCAAGCTGGCGGCCTGTGGCATACGCCCCTTTGCCCACCGCATCTCCTGCCGCCTTCGCTGCCTTCGCCGCCTTGGGCTTGGCCGCTTCTGCAACTTCCCGTACGGCATTTTGCGCTTTGGCAGCCTGCTGACCGGCTTTTTCGGCAACGCCTCCTTGCGTCAACGTGAAGTCGACGTCGTCGGAGACCAAAATAGCACCGCGAAGGGGCTCTTCGTCTTCGCCGTCTTCACCCGCATACTCGCTTGCAAGCTCGACGCCGACACCGGTTCTAAAGCCCAGAATCATATCGACGGGAATGACCATCTGCCCCAACAACGCAGCAGATGTCGCGCCGCGCTCGGCGACTACCGAAACAATTTTGCCCGTTTTTGCGGAAAACACGATGTCGCCTACGGTACCCAGTTCTTCGCCGGATTCCTTGAGAAGCGGCATCCCTTCCCACATGACACATGCGTCCCAATCCAAACCCAGGCGTTTCACGGCACCTTGTCCCATGGCGTCCTTGCCATCGCCCACAAGGGCGACACGGCCATCCTCCATTTGGAAACCGTCTAAGGGAACGAACAAATCGGGGCGGTGAAACATAAGCGCCAAATCGGGGCGCTTAACAATGAAACCCACGCAACGCTTTGCCGTGGGATGAAACACGAACCGCGCGACTTTACCGATATGCGCGTCGCCCGACCTTCCGCCGACGACGCGCTTACCGGAAATCTCGCGGGTAGAATAGGTTTTCATGAACGCTTATTCAGCAGCCTTTTCAGCAGCGTCTTCGGCGTCGGTCGCAGCTTCTTCCGCCGCATCGGCAGTTTCTTCTGCAACAGCTTCAGCGTCGACTTCGATCTTTTCAGCGGCTTCCTGCGCAGCTTCGGCGTTCTTGGCCACCTGGGCTGCTATGCGCTGACGCGCGGCCTCGATCTTTTCGCGCAGCTCGTCGTTCTGCGTCGTGGCGAACGGCTTAGCGTTGCCGGCGACTTCCTGCACGCGTTCCTGGGCGCTGTTGAACACGTCCTGAGCCGTGGAGGTCGCGCGGGTGTAAGCCTGCTGAGCGGTTTCCGCCACGTTCTGGTACACGGCCTGGCCCTTTGCCACAGCATTGCCGTAGAAATCCTGGCCGCGGGTAGAGGCTTCGCCGCCGAGGTTCTGCGCGTTGCCCCAAGCCTCGTTGGCCTTGTCGGCCACATATGCACGCGTCTCTTCGCCCGTACGAGGAGCGTAAAGCAACCCCGCAACGGCACCAACGATACCACCGATAACGAAAGGTACGATCCTGCCAGCCATGTTTTGCCTCCTTTGCGACCGCAATGCGGCCAGTTAACAGGTAAGCGGGCGTCCCCGCCTTTTTCCATCGTAGGTCATTATAACGACTTGCCAGCACACTGGGAGGGCAAGTTACGAACCCGTAAACCTATTCCATAGAGATTTGTGCACGGCCTGAAACGACATCGCGCCCAGCCGAAACTTCGAGCACATCGCAGACGACGCTGGCCGCCTGTTTGATGGCGGCAAGCGCTTCCAAGTCGTCGTCGAAGGACAGCTCCACCCGCGCACGCCCCGCATCCACGTCCGTCCATTCGCTCGTCCCCACGAACACCGCATTTTCGCGCTCGCTGCCTCTGGCCAGGATATCCACCGCCACATGCTCGAACAGATGCGGGACCGGCGTATGCTCGATGATGGAACCAAACACCGGCCCCGCTTCGTTGACGCACGCATGGCGGGGCAGATCGGGGTGCAGGTCGCACGCGCGCCGGGCTATATCCGGCGTGGTCATGCGGAAACCGGGCGCGCATACGACGTCGAGCACCATGCGCTTCGCGTGAACGGTAATCTTTTCAACGGAGAAGGGCCTAGTAGTCCTCATCCGTTTCAGCCTCGCTATAGGAATCGTAGGTTGCGTCCGAATCGTAGGAATCGGACCCGTTGGAACCCGAGTCGGAGTCGTAGGCGCCCTCCGAATCGGTCGAATCGGAGGTTTCATCCGATTCCGAGCCGTCCGAATCGCTCTGACCTGCGTCGTCGGACGAAACATCTTCCGAAGAGCTACTACTGTCGCCGTATCCAGGACCGATGAACTTCCCGTCGCCCCATTCGACCGGCTCCGGCGCGGTCGTATCGCTTGACGCGGAAGCAACGTCACTCGAAGAGGCGTCGGCATCCGACGACGTAACACCCACGCCCGATGTCACCGACGAAATGGGCTGCTGCGGGCGCAAACTGCCCGGCAAGGCGATCGCAGGCACTTCATCGGAAGCTTTTTCGAGACGCGTCATACCGTCGGGCAGCGCAGCGTCGGAGAAGCCTGGATCGTCGCGGAAATGGAAAACCAGCCCCCAATCCGTGCCCACGCCGTCTTCGAGCACCAGATGTTTGCGGTCTTCGCTGAAGCGGTAGGACGAAAAACCCGTATCGTCGCCCAAACGGTATGAAATGGTTTTTTCGGCGGTGTTTAAGGTGTACGAATACACGACATCGCGCGCGATGCGCATGTTTTCTCCGTCAAGCTCGAGAATCGACCCTGTAGCCTCGTCGCGCCATGTGCCCTGGATGTCGGCCGCATCGTCAAAACGATACCATCGGTTCCACACGAACAGGGCCACCGCGGCGACGAAGAACGCCAGCACGAGCAACAAGCCGACACGCCCCCACGGAATCCGCGAAAACAAGCTTCGGCGCCTGGGAGCATCGCCGCCCCAGGCGTCTTCGGCGTCGTCGTAGTAGCCGACAGCGTCGTCGAATACCGGTTCCCTGCCCTGCTCCGAATCGGTCATGCACTAACGTTCCGGCTCGATGACCTTCATACCGCCCATGTAGCCCACAAGCGCATCGGGCACGGTGATGGTGCCGTCGGCGTTCTGGTAGTTTTCCATGATAGCGGCCATCGTGCGCCCGACCGCAAGGCCGCTCCCGTTCAGCGTGTAGACAAAGCGGCTGCCTTTGAAGTTTTCCGGGTCGCGATACTTGATATTAGCGCGACGTGCCTGGAAGTCGCCGCAACAGGAGCACGAACTGATTTCCTTGTAGGCATCGTAGCTAGGCAGCCACACTTCCAAATCGTACGTCTTCGCCGCCGAAAATCCCAAATCACCCGTACATAGGCTGATCACACGGTACGGAAGCTCGAGCATTTGCAAAATCTTCTCGGCCTCTTCGGTCATGGATTCCAGCTCGTCGTAGGCCGTCTCGGGCGTGGCGAACTTCACCATTTCCACCT
>CAMORQ010000247.1 GCA_946623915.1 uncultured Coriobacteriaceae bacterium
CGGCGACGGTTGCGGTTTTGCCCGAAGCTGACGAAGTGGAAATCGACATCAAGCCGGAAGACCTGCGCATCGACGTGTACCGCGCTGGCGGTCCGGGCGGGCAGTGCGTCAACACGACCGACTCAGCCGTGCGCATAACCCATCTGCCGACTGGGCTTGTGGTGCAGTCGCAGGACCAGAAATCGCAGCTGCAGAACAAGATCGCGGCCATGTCGGTCCTGCGTGCGCGACTCTACGAGAAGATGCTCGAAGAGCAGCGGGCCGCAGAAGGCGCCGCCCGGCTTGCTCAGATCGGCACCGGCGACCGTTCCGAGAAGATCCGCACCTACAACGGCCCGCAGGACCGTGTGACCGATCACCGCATCGGCTACAACGGCACCTACAACGGCGTGCTGCTGTTTTCCGGCGGGTCCGGGCTCGGTGAGCTTATAACGGCTCTCCAGGCTGCGGACCGCGCGCGCAAGCTTGAACAAGCGGTGTAAATGCCCGACGTCTGGACAGTGCGAGCGATCCTCGATTGGATCGAAGGCTATCTACGCGAACATGGCGATGCGAACCCGCGGCTTTCCGCGCAATGGCTCGTTTCCGACGTGCTTGATTGCTCGCGCATTCAGCTCTACACCGACCTGGACCGTCCTCTCACGGCGTCCGAGCGCGATGTGCTGCGCGATTACACGCGCCGGCGCAAAGACGGCGAGCCTTTGCAATACATCACCGGAACCACGGACTTTCGTTTCGTCACGTTGGCGGTTGAGCCAGGGGTCCTTATTCCGCGCCCGGAAAGCGAAGTCTTGGTAAGCGAAGCTTTGGCGGCGATGCGCGAGCATGCGGAAGGGGAGGCGGTGCTCGTCGCCGACCTGTGCACGGGCAGCGGCAACATCGCCTGCTCGATTGCAAGCGAAGTTCCCGACGCGCGCGTGCTTGCCGTCGACATATCCTCGCAAGCTTGTGCGCTTGCGCGCCGCAACGTCGAACGCCTTGGGCTGGCAGACCGTGTTCGGGTCGTCGAGTGCGATGCGGCCTGCGCGTTTTCGAACGACGATGTGGACGGTTTGGATCTTGTGGTCTCGAATCCGCCCTACATTCCCACGTCGGTGATCGAAGCCCTCGATGCGGAAGTGCGGGACTTCGAGCCGCTTCTTGCGCTCGATGGGGGAAGCGATGGTCTCGACATTTTCAGGCGCATCGTTGGACCTTCGTTTGAAGCCCTGGCCCAAGACGGCGTGTTCGCCGTCGAACTGCACGAGGCGTGTCTCGACGATGCCCGGTCGATCGCGTTCGAAACGGGTTTCTCTGACGTACGTATCGCGTACGATTTGGCGGGAAGGCCCAGGGTGCTTGTTGCGCGCAAAAGGCGTCCTGGCGAATAAAGGCCGTGCAATCCGCGTTCGGCTACTTTACGGAAAGAATTGCCGAAACGGGCACCAATCGGCGAGAGCAACATCGCCGGCCTCGGTGGTTCGTCGGCCGCCCTGTCGACAGGGCGAATGCATGTGGAAGCGGGAACGAAAGCGTGCGGATGGGGTGCTGAACATTGCGTGTTGCACGTTTTCTCAGTTTCGTCACAGTTTGCCGCGTTACGCTTGATAACATCAGGTCCGCTTGTTTATCATAGAGCATCGAAAACGAACTCTATTCGAAGCACAAAGGAGAAACGACGTGCCTAACACCAACGACGGCCAGCCTGTTTCTAGCGAACCGGTGCCAAACGCCTCATCTGCCAATCCCACACCGCAAGAAGAACAGCTTTCGCATCCGCAATCTCTTGATGCGCCACCCGTCAACGCGCCTGTTGACGCTGCCGACGAGGAGGCCGAGGCAATCAGCGCTTACCGGACTCTTGAAGCGCATAAGAAGCGTCGTCGCCGCAACCATATCATCGTCGGATGCATAATCGCGGCTTTGGCTGCTGCAGGCATCGCGTGGTTTGTCTCCACGCAAGCACCCGCTGCTTCGGAAGGCGATCTTCCCGAATACGAAATCGGGTACGTGCTGCAGGACACCTACCAAAGCAGTGTGTCCGCCTCTGGAGCCATCAAGCCCGAATCCCAGGTCGTCGTGACGCCCGAAGTAGATGGGATCATCGAAAAGATCTACGTTGGGGAAGGCGAGCAGGTTTCGAAAGACGATGTGCTGTTCACGTTGCGCAACGCCGCCCTCGACAAAGCGGTGCAGGACGCCGAGCAAGGCCTGAAGACCGCCAACAACGGCGTCACGTCTGCGCAGAACGCGTTGCAGAGCGCGCAGAGCGCCCTCGACAAAGCGCAATCCACCTACGACAGCGTTTTCGCCGCCAGCTACGAGACGCAGGAAGAAGCTGACGAGGCGGGGCAGCAGGCGGTCGACGCGCTGCTGAGCGCCGAAAGCTCGGTAAGCGATGCCGAGTTGGGCGTCGAAAACGCGCAGCTCGCCGTCACCACGGCTCAGGAAACCCTCGACCAGGCACGGGCGAACGCCGACAAACGCACCGTCAAGGCGCCCCAGGGCGGCGCTGTTGTCTCCATGACCGCCGTGGAAGGCGCCTCTGTGGGTTCTGCCGGCAACTCCACGCAGTCTTCGGGCGGGTCCTTGGTCACCATCGCCGATTTGTCCACCTTGCGCGTGTCAGTGCAGGTGAACGAGGTTGACATCAACAAGCTCAAGGAAGGGCAGACCGCCGAAGTCACGTTCTCGGCTCTTCCCGACGTTGTGCTCGAAGCCGTTGTGGAGCGTATCGCTTCGGTTTCGTCGAGCGGCGGCGGGGAAGAGGCGTACAGCGGAGGGGGCGTGGTCACCTACGACGTCGACATGCTCATAGAGTCCCCCGATCCTTCCGTGAAGCCCGGCATGACGGCGCATGTGAAGGTCGTCACCGAAAAGATCGACAACGCGCTCACCGTTCCCACTGCAGCCCTGCAGATGATCGACGAGCAGACCGCCACCATCGAAGTCGACCCGAATTACACCGGCGAAGGCGAGCCCGCGTTCGAAGAGCGTACGGTCACCGTCGTCACCCAGGACTCGTCGACCGCGGTCGTCGAAGGGGATGTGGCGGACGGCAACGCCGTCAAAGTGCTGTACGGCTCCAGCGATGAAGGAGCCCTCGACGAGACGACCATGGTGTAGCATGTCCTGCGTTCTTGACGTCAGAGACATCCACCGCATCTACGAGACGAAAGCGGGGCTGACCCATGCCTTGCGCGGAGTGACCCTCCAGGTTTCCCGCGGGGAGTTCCTCTGCATCATGGGACCGTCCGGCTCGGGCAAATCCACCCTCATGAACGTGCTCGGATGCCTCGATAGGCCTACGTCGGGCACGTACCTGCTCGAAGGGCTGGATGTCTCCAAGCTCTCCGACGACGATTTGGCCGAAATCCGCTCCAATCGGTTGGGTTTCGTGTTCCAAAGCTTCAACCTGCTCACGCGCGCGACGGTTTTGCGCAACGTCATGCTACCGCTCGTGTATTCGTCGTCGTGCCCGAAATCCGAGCGCATCGAGCGCGCCGTGAAGGCTTTGGTTTCTGTTGATTTGCCCGAGAAGTTCTTCCAGCATCGTTCCAACGAGCTCTCCGGTGGTCAGATGCAGCGCGTGGCCATTGCGCGCGCATTGGTGAACGATCCGGCGCTCATCCTCGCAGACGAACCCACCGGCAACCTCGACTCCGCTACAAGCGAAAAGGTCCTCACCACGTTCAGGCGCCTTGCCGATTCGGGCAAAACCGTCGTGATGATCACGCACGACCCGGAGGTCGCGCAGTGGGCGGATCGCAGCGTCCATATACGCGACGGCAGGCTTCTCACCGACGAAGAAGAGCGGGCGTTCGTGGCTGCGTCGGCGAAGGCGAGGAGGTCCTATGAAGCTTAGCGACCTGATTT
>CAMORQ010000248.1 GCA_946623915.1 uncultured Coriobacteriaceae bacterium
TGCTCATTCAGCTGCTGCTTCAGCTGATAATCGTGGTGCTTTACCTGGTTTCCCGCCAACCGATAGACATCTACCTTCTTCAGGTGCCGTTTTTGCTCGTGCTGATGTATATGTTCTGGCTATGCTTCAGCATTCTCATGAGCCCGCTCTGCGCCATGAGCAAGGACGTGAAGAATCTGATGGGCGCGCTGAGCACACCGTTCTTCTGGCTGTCGGGCGTGTTATTCGACGTCAAGACGATCGGCATCCCCGTAGTCGAGAACATCCTGTACTTCAATCCGATTACCTTCTTTGTCACGGGTTTCCGCGATGCGCTGTGCGAAAAGGTTTGGATTTGGGAAGACCCGATGTTCATCGGAGGGTTCGTGGTCGTGTTCATTGCGACGTTCGCGCTGGCGATGATCGTGTACAAGCGAACGTGCAAGGAGGTGGCCGATGTCCTCTAACCAAGACGAGCAAATCGGGACGACCCCCTCGGTCATCGATAACGCCGCTAGCGCAGCCGCTACAGCCGAGACCGCAGTTAACGCCGCTTTCGCAGAAACTGTTGCAACTGCTGCTACCGTTCAAGCCGCGGCTACCGCTGCAGAGCCACCCGCGGTGGAGCAAGCGCCCGAGATCACTGACCGCGACATCAAGACGGCGCGGGGGAGGGCTCACGCGCTCTCCGTTACCAAGGAGCTGCACCGTCCTGGCGCAAGCGACGAGGTGGCGATTCGCTTCGATCATGTGACCAAGACCTACAATCTGTACAGAAACGACCTGTCGCGTTTCCTTGGCCTGCTTGGCGTGAAGAGGAAGCGCGCGGGTTTCCTGGGTACCGTGAACGCCAATGACGACCTGTCCTTCGAGATAAAGAAGGGCGAGGCGGTGGCCTTCCTGGGTCTGAATGGCGCCGGTAAGTCAACGGCGCTGAAGATGATTACGGGCGTCGTTTACCCCACGAAAGGCCAAATCGAAGTCAACGGCCGTGTGAGCGCGCTGCTCGAGCTGTCGGCCGGCTTCGACGGGCATCTGACCGGGCGCGAGAACATTCGGCTGCGCGGGCAAATCATCGGGCTTTCCGAGGAAGACTTGGCCGAGATCGAGCCCAAGGCAGTCGAATTTGCCGACCTGGGGGTTTACATCGACCAGCCTATGCGGTCGTACTCAAGCGGTATGAGGGCGCGCTTGGGTTTCGCGCTTGCAGTCTCGATTCATCCTGAGATTCTGGTGGTTGACGAGGCTCTTTCTGTCGGCGACCGTGCGTTCAAGAAGAAATGCATCGCGCGCATCCGCGAGATCATGATGGACGAGGACGTAACGGTGCTCTTCGTGACCCATTCCACTACGACTGCGCAGGAGTTCTGCAGCCGCGGCATTGTGCTCGACCATGGCAAGAAGCAGTTCGACGGCAGCATGGAAGACGCAATGGACTACTACACGAAGCATTTCTAAAAATGTGAAAAAGGGGTCTGACCCTTTTTTCACATTTTGAAGGGAGAAGCGGATGGGAATCGCGCGGGAAGCGGCGCGTCGCGTCGTCAAGGACTATATGCTTGGGCACGAGTTGCCGGGTATATACCGCGAGGCCGCGAAAGAACCAGCCGACCCACGCAAGGTCCTGTTCGTAAACGTCAAGCTAGCGAATATGCCCGAGGCGTTTAAGGTCATCATGCCCTATTTGGAAGAGCGCTATGCGCTGACGCTGAAGTTCGTGGGGCTCAACCAAGCGGGCACGGGATTCAAAAGCTATCACGCGCGTTGCCGTGACCTGGTACGAGAAATCGCAACGGCATCCTATGTGTTCCTGGAAGACGCATCCGATGTCGTGAGCTGTTTGCCGCTGCGTCCCGAGACCAAAGTCATTCAGCTGTGGCACGGGTGCGGTGCCTTCAAGAAATGGGGTCGCAGCACGGCAACCAAGAAGTTTGGGCCTTCTGCGGCGCAAATCGAGCGTCATCCCTTCTATGGCAATCTGAGCCTGGTGACGGTTAGCGCGCCCGAGGTCGAGTGGGCTTACCGTGAAGCCATGGGGCTTGACGATTTGGGCGTCTCGCACCAGGGGGAACCCGTCACGAGTTCCGAAGTCCCTGGAAACGACGCGTTAAAATGCGTCGGCAGAACCGAGATGAGCAACCGCCTGGGAAGTCGCTCCTTTGGCGGGACTGGTAATGCTCCTGTCGTGCGGGCGCTGGGGGTTAGCCGCACCGATGTGTTTTTTGACCAGGAGTTCCTTGAAGGCGCACGCGACCGCCTGCTGGCCGCTCATCCGCAGATTGGAAACCGCAAGGTATTGCTCTATGCTCCTACGTTTCGTGGTGCTGTTAAGCAGGCAAAAGGCCCCGATGCCTTGGATGTGCGCGCCATGCGTGAGGCGCTAGAGGAAGGCTGGGTGCTTGCAATCCGCCATCATCCATTCGTCAAGGAGCCACCTGCCATTCCCGATGATTGCGCCGACTTCGCCTTCCTGGCGGATCCCGGGTTGGCCATCGACGAGCTCATGTGCGCTGCCGACGCGCTCGTGACCGACTATTCGTCGGTCGTCTTCGAGTATTCGCTGATGGGCCGCCCCATGATCTTCTTCGCGCCGGACTTCGACGATTACTGCGATTGGCGTGGATTCTATTACGATTATGACGAAATGACTCCAGGCCCGGTCGTCCATACGACGGGCGATTTGCTCGAGGCGGTCTCGCGAATTCCCGAATGGTTCGACGGAGCCGAGGTCGACACTTTCCGACGCAAATTCATGCAAGCTTGCGATGGCCATGCCACCGAGCGTATTTGCCATGAGGTTTTTATGGATGAAGAGCTCGAACGCCTGCGCAAACGCCCCGCGCTTGAAGTTTTGCGCGAGCGAGATCCAGAAGGCGTAGACGTCAGCATCGTCATCCCGGCATACAATGCGCAGGCTACGTTAGGCCGAGCACTTCAAAGCATTGGCGACCAAGATTACGACCTTTCCCGTATCGAGGTTATCGTGGTGGATGACTGTTCCTCTGATGCGACTGTTGAAGTGGTCGAATGCTTCAATCAGCGCATCGACTCCAAGAGCGGTCCGCATGTGCTCCTGGTGAGCACCCCAGTCCAGTCTGGGTCCCCGTCTGAACCGCGAAACATCGGAATTACCAAAGCGCAGGGGCGCTACGTCTTCTTCCTGGATTCCGACGACTGGTTGGGGCCGCAAGCCGTGCGCCGCATGCTGCAGCATGCGCTCGACTGGCAATCGGATGTGCTCGTTGTAAAGCTCGTGGGCGAAAACGGCCGCACGGCACCAAGCTCGATGTTCATAGCCAACGACCCCGATGCCGATATCTGGCGTTCCAAGATCATGTGGACGCTTGGGCCCTACAAGCTCTTCCGGCGCGAGCTCATCGCCGACCTGCGCTTCCCGGATTTCATGCCCGAAGACATGAGCTTCGTGCTGCGTGCCTACGTGGCGGCCGACCGGGTGTCGGTGGCGGCCGATTACGATTACTACCATCTGGCATTTGCGGAAGGGGAGGATGCGAACATCTCGTTGCGTAGCTGGGATGACGTCGAATCTAACTTGCGTGCTTACGAGGATGTTTTCGGCTTTTTGGCCGATGTGCTACCCGCAGGAATCGACGACCGCCGCGCAATCATAAAGCGCCTCTTCGGCCGCGACATCGCCAACACGATTCGCTCAATCGGGCCCGAGAAGCTACATGGCAGCAATCATCCTCTTCTTAATATTGCAGGTCCGTTCTACGATTCCAAGCTTTTGCAGGAGCTCGACCCCGAAACGTTCGACCTGCTCGATTCTGTTTTTGCGACGAATGTGTAAAAGGGGTCTGACCCTTTTTACACATTTTTCGCGGGTATAATGTTGGGA
>CAMORQ010000249.1 GCA_946623915.1 uncultured Coriobacteriaceae bacterium
GAATGGGGCGATTCTCGGAATGTCGCGCGCTGAGGTGGATTCGAAAATCGACGACATCGTGCAGTTCTCGGAAATCGGAGAGTTCCTGGACACCCCCATCAAGCGATATTCGAGCGGCATGTTCGTGAAACTGGGCTTTTCCGTGGCGGTCCACCTGGAAAACGAGATCGTGATCATGGACGAGGTACTCGCCGTAGGTGACGCTAAGTTTCAGGAAAAATGCCTCAAACGATTACGCGATTCGGCTCAGCAAAGCAACCGGACGGTGCTTTACGTCAGCCACAACATGCAAACGGTGCGACAGCTCTGCGATCGTTGTATCGTTCTTGATCAAGGCAAGGTGGTCCACGATGGGGATGTTAACGAAGCGATTGCTGTTTATCTAGGGTCTGGGGGCCTCACGCCGCCCAAGGTGGTCTTTGGCGATCTCCACAGGCCAGATGACTCGCTTATTCGATTCCAAAAATGGTTCACCATGGAAAGCTTGGAGCTTCTAGACCGCAGCTCTCCGATGTTCACCATCGAGGATCGTGCAGAACTCGAGTTGAGATGCACGGCCACGACCAGGCTCGAGCGCATCGGGTTTCGTTTCGAGCTGCGGTACCAAGACGGGCGATTGGTCGGAAGCATGCTTTGTCGTGAATTTGCGAACCTTGACGAAGGCGAACACGTCTTGCGCATGGGCGTTTCGTTTGCGCATCTTGCTCCAGGTCAATACCGGGCCGATCTGGTCGCGTTCCAATTCAATGAACACGGTGGCGAGCAGCTTTTGGACGCGGTATATCCCGCGTATCTTTTTCAAATTGAGCCAGTGCTTGACGAGACAAATTATCTGGTTTGGAAAACGAATTACTGGGGCGTTACCCGTTTAGAAGATATCGAGCTTCGCGTGCTGTAGCGGGGTGGTATCCTCAATTTCGGTGGTGCTCGCGAACACGCCTTCGCTGATTTCCTTCATCTCCGCGATGGCGTAGTTTCCCAGCGAGCTCGTTGCCAGGCCTGCTCTCGGCTGCGCGGGCAAATGAGCCAGAATGCCTTCGGCTTCGTTTTAGGAGAGTGCGGTTTCTAGGCGAGAAAAGTGCAGGAACTTGTCCTGGTTGGCCAGGGCGCAGATGTCGTCCCAGGTGGCGAAAGCGCAGTCCACGGCTTCGGAGGCCTGTAGCACGACGTCGTTCTTGTCGATGTCGAGCTGGAATCGGTACATGTCGACGATGTAGTTGTCGCCTCGTTCCAGGTCGACGTTTTCATAGGAAAAGAAGGGTTCCAGAGGTTGCGCCGAAACGTCTAGGCCCACCTCCTCGCGCACTTCGCGCACGACCGCTTCGGCCGACGTCTCACCCGCGAGCACGCCGCCTCCGGTTACCTCCCACGCCCCCGGCGCCCAATGCTTGTCTTGCGAGCGTTGGGTGATAAGGTAGCGCCCCTGCGCATCTTGCACGATGGCCAGCACGTAGAGCATGTATTCGCCTCCGGCGAGGAATGCCCCTTCTCGCGGGATGGTCTTTCCCGTGAAGTTGCGATTGCTGTCGTATATGTCGATCATCTCTTCCATGCGTGCGAATATAGCATACTTCGGAATGCGAAGGGGAACGCGTCCATGACGGCAACGCGAAAAGGGGTGCGCATCGCGGTGGCAGTGCGGAACCGAAGACACTCTTCGTCCAGCCGGCTGGTGGGCAGGGGGCTTTGCCATTGCGCGTGGCGTTATTCGGTAGCGTCGGCGACCAGGATGCGGGGAAGCGGCAGCGCTGCGCCGATAACCGCCGCAAGCCCCATCCACAGCACGCCTTCCACAGGGAAGCACAAGAACAAGATGGCCAACACCAGCAGCGGCTTGCGCACGACGCCCGCGAGAAACGCCGTTGTGGTAACCGTGACCATCAGCATGGGGTCTGCCCCGGTTATGGCAGCAAGCCCGAAGCCCGCGGAGACCCCCGCGAAGATGCTCGGGAAAAAGACGCCGCCCATCCAGCCCATGTTCAAGCACATGGGCGTGACCACTGCTTTCAGCAGCCCTGTTCCAAGGAGCGCCGCAGCGCCCCATGCGCTCCAGCCGACCATCAGCTCTTCCGACTGCGCTTCGCCGGGGAACAGCACGTAAGGTAGGAAGCATGCAATTGCGCCCATGACGACGCCCGCGATAACGGGCGGAATGACGACGCTGGGCAGGTCGGTGCTCGAGCCGCCGCTCGCAAAACGTGTCGCAACGTCTTTGAAGAATCGGGAAGACCCATGGAACAAAAGAGCCATGAGGTAAGCAAGCGCGATGCAGGGGACCACCCAGAGGAGCTCGGCGTAGCTTGCGGTTATAGCGCCGAAACGCGGCAGCCCATGCGATGCGCCGAACACGTGCGAAAACACCGCAATACCGGCGAACGCGCCGAACGCCGCAGCGGTGTAGAGCACGATCTTCGCCCCACGCCGCATGTTGTAGTCGTTCACGTCGGGCTCTTCCAGCACGTCGTTTCCGTCGGCGGGTGCGCTTTCCGCGCCGGCCACGATGCCGGCGAGCGGCGTGCCGAAGATGGCCGTCATGCTCGCCGCGATAGTCACATCGCCCACAGCTCCTGCGCGCAGTCCGGCGGCTTTCAGTTTGTCGCGTATCCAGCAGCATCCTGCGGTGATCAGCCCGGTCAGTCCCGCTTCGAATCCGACGGATCCGCCAAACACAAGCGGCAGCAAGAAGCTGATCACGGGTTTGGCGACACCGTTGGTTCTGTACGATCCCGTGGCCTTGAATTCCGCCATCACGTCTTCGAGTGGGCGAACGCGGTCCGCGCTCCACCAGGTCCAAATGCCGATAATCGCGCCACCCAACGTGCAGACGATCAGGGGAAACACGGGCACGTTCAGGGCGCCTCCCGCCCCATTCCACAGCAGTTCGGTCAACCAGGTGGACAGGTTCATCACGCAGAACACAGCGAAGCCGACGACGAACCCCACCGCCAAAGCGAGCGCCACCATGCCGATGGTCACGGTCGCAACGTCGATGGCTCCTTGCGGCGCCCGGCCCGCATCGCCGACGTAGGGGCGGGGGTCGGTGAACGCGCGTTTCCTGGTCGTGGCGCTGCGCCGTCGCGCAGGTGCCGCCTCGCGCTTCTGGTCTGGCTCACGCGCAGGTGCCGAATTGTTTCGCGTCGGCCTTACCACTTCTTGACAATGGTCACGACGTTGCTGCCGTCGCTGCGTTCGTAGCTGATGTCGTCGACCATGCGCTTGGTCATCAGGATGCCCAGGCCGCCGATGGGCACATCCTTGATGTCCTTGGGCGTGACCGCATCGGGTTTGTCGAGCGGGTTGAACGCGACGCCGTCGTCGATGATGTCGACGGTTATGCACGGCGGGTCGGCGCTATAGGTCCGCTGCACACGGACGGTGCCCGACGCATCCTCCAAATCCGCGTAGGCGTATCGGCACACGTTCACGAATAGCTCTTCGATGACGATGTCCAGTTGGTTCTGAACACGTTTGGGACACAGGCGCTGGTCGAGCTCGTCATGCAGGAAGTTAAGCACGTTGTCCAGCTCGGCAATTTGGGCAGGAACCTTCAACGTTGTTGTCACCTCCGGTGGTACGCCAAATTCAAGTGCGAGAATGGTGATGTCGTCCGATTGCTCCGCGCCGATCGCGTAGACGGCCACGTCGTTCTTCACGGCTTCCAGAAGCTTGCGCGGATGGTGCTGGCTGTTCTGATTCGCAAGGTCGATCAGGCGGTCTTCGCCGTAAAGGTTTTCGTTTGTATCGAAGGCTTCGGTTACGCCATCGGTGTAGAGCAGGAACGT
>CAMORQ010000250.1 GCA_946623915.1 uncultured Coriobacteriaceae bacterium
CAGGAAGACGTCGAGGACAAGGGCGGCACCATGCGCCTGGGCGCCTATCCCTGCAAGATCGAGCCCGGGACAAAGGCGTACGCAGCCTATGGTGCAGAACTCGTGTACGAGCGGCATCGTCACCGCTACGAGGTGAACAACGCGTATCGCGACCAGCTCGCAGAGGCGGACCTCGTGATATCGGGACTCTCGCCCGACGGTCGCCTCACCGAGATGATCGAGCTTACCGACCATCCCTGGTTCGTGGCGACGCAAGCGCATCCCGAGTTCAAGAGCCGCCCCGCAAAGCCCCATCCCCTCTTCCGCGACTTCATCGCCGCCGCTATGGCGAAATAGAGTACGGTAACGTCGGTGCGTTTTGGGTACCCGCTCTGGCACCCATTCCTTAGGCCCGTTACTGTTCACTCCGACATCTCGTTCGTCCGACCTGTTTAGGACGGTGATTGGGTTGTTCGCTTGGCTTCGGCCAACCCGTCCCACTGCCCCGATGGGCTAAACGGCAACTGGACCCGCACCATTCTATTCGGGTTTCTTGCAATCGACGAAATACGCCCGGTACCATACCAGGAACGAGTACACGATCCAGATGCGCCGCGCGTGGTCCGCCTTGCCAGCGCGGTGCTCGTCGAGCAGGCGCATGAGCTCGTGCGTATCGAAGAAGCGTTTCGCTTCAGCCGATGCAAACTCGGCTTTCACCTGGTTGTAGCGTTCCTCCTCGCGCAGCCAGGCCGACACGGGGACCGGGAAGCCGAGCTTCTGTTTCTGAGCCCAGTCGACGGGTATCACGCGCTCGGCAGCCCGCCGCAGCGTCAGCTTCGTCTGCCCTTCGTCGACGTTCTGCGAGACGGGTATCGTCGCCGCCAGCGCGAACACCTCGCGGTCGAGGAACGGAACGCGCGATTCGAGCGAATGGGCCATCGACATCTTGTCTGTTTTGAGCAAGATGTCGCCGACGAGCCAAAACCACAGGTCGACGTACTGCATGCGCGAAACGGCACCCACGGACGCCACCTCGGCGTACACGGGCGCGACGAGCTGCTGCGGCGACGCCATGCCCGCAATAGGGGCGTCGAATCGCGCTGAAGCGTCATCGGAATCGCGCGCAGGCAGGCCGATTGCCGCGCGAGCGCCTGCGGGAAGCCCTTCGCGCACAAGACGGCTGCGCACGTTGACAGCCAAGATGCGATCGCGCTCGGCAGGCGAAAACGCAACGCCGTTGGCGTTCGTGTAGTACCAATCCTCTACGTCTTCGGATGCCCGCTCAAGGTAGTTGGCCCCTCGCCCCCCGACTGCGCGCAGCACTTTGGATCCGGCATGGAGCAACGGCTTCGGCACCATGCCCATGTGCTCGGCGGCAAGCGGCGCCTGGTACACGCGGTATCCGGCAAAGAACTCGTCGGCGCCTTCGCCCGAAAGGACCGCCTTCACGCGACGGGCCGCGAGCTTGTCGACGTAATACAGAGCCACGGCGCTCGGGTCACCCGAGGGCTCGTCCATATGCCACTGCACTATGGGCAAGGCGTCCCAAAACTCGTCTTCCGATATGTGTTTCGATTCGTTCGCAACCCCCAAGCGCTGCGCGAGGTCGCGCGCCCAGCTCACCTCGTCGCGCTCGCCCTCGTATTCCGCAAAACCCACCGTGAACGTCTTGATATCGGGGTTTTCCTGCGCAAGACATGCGGCAAGATAGCTTGAGTCGATGCCGCTCGAAAGAAACGAGCCCACCTCCACGTCGGCGACGTTGTGGTAACGCACCGATTCTCGCATCGCGCCATCGATCGCGGACTCCGTTTCGGCAGCGGATCGTGCGTCGTCAAACGAATAGCTGGGTTGCCAATAGCGGGTAATGCGCACGTCACCGTCAGCGCCCACGCGCAAATAGCAGCCTTGCGGCAATTTGTAAACGCCCTTGAAGAACGTTTCGTGCAGTGCCGAAAACTGGAAGCACAGGTACTGGGCAAGCGCCGCCTCGTTCAGTTCCCGCATATAGGCTGGATGCTCGAGGATGCACTTGATTTCCGATGCGAAAATGAATTGCCCGTTTTGCACCGTGTAGTAGAACGGCTTTATCCCGAAGAAATCGCGCGCACAGAACAGCTCCTTTGTTTGCGCATCGTAGACGGCAAACGCAAACATGCCGCGGAGGCGCTGCAATACATCCTGCGACCAGGCGATATAACCGACAAGCAGCACTTCTGTATCTGAATCGGTAGCGAATTCGTATCCGAGCGCCTGCAGTTCATCCCGCAGCTCGCGATAGTTGTAGATCTCGCCGTTGAACACGATGGAGTAGCGTCCTCGCTTTTGCGTAACTGCATCGACCTGCGTCGCGCCAGCGGCTTGCGCCGCACCATCAGTTTTCGCTGCGTCATCTGCTTGCGCCATATCGTCAGCTTGCGCCGCGCCACCTGCTTGCGCCACGCCATCGGCATGGGTCGTGCCATCTGCTTGCGTCGCGCCATCAACGTGTGGTACGCCGGCAGCAACCGGGGCCACTTGACCACGCTCGTGGTCGAACATGACCGCCGGCGACCACACATCGGAGGACAGCTCGCCCGTCATTCGGACCATGGGCTGCCCTCCGCCTTTCAGGTCGATGAGCGACAGCCGCCGATGCCCGAGCGCAATACCCTCCGAAACATAGCGCCCTTCGCCGTCGGGCCCGCGATGCGCCATGACGTCGCACATCGCCTTGAGCGCACGTCCGTCCTCGACGTCGCCTTGGTTTGCATTTGACCTCGTGAAACCGCATATACCGCACATGCTACCACCGCCTTCTTTCGAAGGCCCATTGTAGGAGGCCGCAACACCCCGGCGACGTTCCACGCCCCAATCTTGCGAAAACCGAAACGCCGATTTAACGCCTTCGCAATAATCGTTCACCAGCTCGGTATGCGTTTCGCGCTTGAATCGCACACGCTATTCTGAATTTGGAAAGCAACATACATACTTCGAGTGAACCGAAATAAAAGCCCAGGTCGCTATTTTCTCGGCGAAGAATATGTATGTTGTTTTGACAGATGTGGCACCATGCGGAAAAAGGGCCTGTCCCCTTTGCTGCAAAAGGACAGGCCCCATCCGTCGTGAAGCAAAGGAGCCCCCTTTGCTTCACCGGGTTTTTACCCACGCTCTAAAGCGATTGGCCGAGCGCGTACGCTTTTTCGGGAAAGCCCGAATGCTTGGTCATAGAAACCGTGCCGCATCCTGCGCCGAGCACGCGTCCGCAATCCTGCAGGCTCAGGTAGCGCACAAGCGTGTCGTAATGCGATTCGAGCGCGTCGAACGTCCAGTCATCGGCGTTCCATGCCACGGTCAGCAGTGCCGACTTCAGGTGCTTGCGCGTTATGCTCGAGTTAGCTGAGCAGAACCGATCGACCACGGCCTTCAGCTGCGCGGTCATGCCGTAATAGTACAAAGGCGTCGCGAACACGAGCATGTCGGCGGAAAGGATCTTCTGTCGCAGCCCGTCGAAATCGTCGTATTGCGCGCATGGCCCCTCGTAGCCGCATGCCACGCAGCCCGTGCAGGGCGCGATGTCGAGCGAGGCCACGTCAACGACCTGCACGCTATGCCCGGCGTCCCGCGCGCCGCGGGCGAACTCGCGGGCGAGCAGCGCAGTCGAGCCGTTCGCGTTCGGGCTTCCCTGCAATACGAGGATGTTCATCGACCCTCCTCCTTCAGGTACTTGGCGTTGGCAAGCCATACATGTTCCTTGCCGGCATCGGCGGGCTTGTTCTGCGCCATGACGCCGACGATGGCGTGCGGCACAT
>CAMORQ010000251.1 GCA_946623915.1 uncultured Coriobacteriaceae bacterium
AGCCGCAGCCGTCGGCTGCCCGGGGCATGCTGCAGGGCGGTCGCGACCGTCGAGCGGACGCGGCATGCAGGCCGCATGCACGGGCGCGGGCGCGCACGCCCCAGGGGGAATCACCAGCAATCAGCCAATAGAGCGTGGCTGGACCGCCATCTTCCGCCTATCGATTCTCGAATAGTCCTATGGAATAAATGGGCAGGTACTGCACGACATCGTCCTTTTGAATGTTGCACTCTGCAAGAACATAGGCCTCGTCGATTCGATAGCCGTCGACGGCAAGAGCGTTGTTGATCGCCGCATGGGTTTTGTATCCACTGCCGGATTTGACCTCGAAGGCAAGGACCGACCCATCGCGCCTCTCAGTGACAAGATCAAGCTCCCCAATGGTCTTCTTAGTGAAGTAATGCAAGGGAAACCCATGCGCGTGCAGCTCTTGTGCCACGAAGTTCTCGTAAACGCCTCCGAGCGCGCCTTTCACCCTCCCGTCGAGCAGCTCGCCCACGTCGCGTTTGAGGAAGGTTCCCGTCAGCAGCCCCACGTCGCTCGAAAACAGCTTGAGCAACCTGCGCTGGTTGTTAACCACAAGCGGATAATCGGGCTTAGATACGTTGTATGCAGGAAGCGCCACTCCTGCTGCTGCGAGCCAGAGGAAATCGTCGGCAACCTGGCTATGGCGTTTCACGTTGTCGATATCGGAAAGGTTAAAGCGACGGTTTTGCTTCGACAGCTCCGCAGGGATGAGATCGAAGATGTTGCCGATGACGAGCCTTCGATCCTTCGCCGCGTACTTGGTGATGTCCGTTTTGTACTGCCTGCGGATATCCGCCTGCACTGTTCGAGACGCATCGATGCCGTTCGTCTCCAAGTAAGCGTTCACGGCGTCGGGCATGCCACCAACAAGAAGGTAGCGTCGAAAGAGCTGGAGCAATCGCTCGTGGAGAAAATCGGGCAGCGGCTCTTTTGCTTCGAATGCCGAACGGAGCTCGTCCCACACCGATTCGGATAGCCCGCAGGCCCAGGTGAACTCTTCGAAATCGAGCGGGAACATCTGCACCTCGGTTATGTAGCCAACGGGAAACGAGCGTATGTTTTCCAGCAAGACCCCCAAAAGCGAGCCAGAGAACGCATAATCGTACGTCCCTTCGCCAACGAGGTATTTTGCGTAAGTTACCATTTCGGGGCATTCCTGCACCTCGTCCACGATAACGAGCGTCTCGCCGGGCACCAAGGGGGCATCGGCCATGACCTCGATGCGGAATGCGAGGTCGTCGGCGCTTGTCGCTTGGGAAAACGACCGGCAGGCATCGGGGTTTCGTATCAGGTCGAAAAGCACGACGTTGCTGTACGATTGGCGCCCGAACTCTTCGAGTAGAAACGTCTTGCCAACCTGGCGGGCTCCCGTGACTAGTAGGCCGTGTTTGCCCGAACGCTCTTTCCAGGCTTCGAGCTGGCTTGTGGCCTTACGTTTGAGCATGATTGTGCCTTACACTCGTCAGATTTTGATATATGGATTGTATGACACTCGTCTTAATTTTATAATGCCAATGTAGCGCACTCATCTGAATTTGATTGATTCAGGTTGAGCAGCAAAAATCCACCTTAGATGCTTACCTCTCCTTGAAGTCAGGCAACTTGTCGCGAGCGGCTCGCCTTTCGCTTTAGCCCTCGCTCGGTCGGGGCATGCGGCAAGGGGTCGCGGCTTTCGGCCGATCGGGGCGAGCATACCTGCACGCAGCCGAGGGCAGCATCGGGGGAGATTCCTCGGCTGCGGGTCTTGCGGCCCTGCGCTCGGAATGACGTTGCGGGAGAGGCGCTCCCAAACGCAGGCCGCATGCCCGGGCGCGGGCGCGCACGCCCCAGGAGTTGGGGGCAGCGACCGCCTGCCGCATGCGGCAGAGTGGCCACGGCCGACGGTCGTGGCACGCATTCCGCCCGGGCACGGGGGCGCGAGCGGCGTCGGCGGCTGCAGGCCGCACGAGGTGACGCCCTGCCCGCCCGCGCGAAGGCGCGAAGACCCCTTTTTCAGGTTCGCTTGCACCGATTGCGGGGAACCACAGCTCACCCGCCCCCGCGCGATCGAGCCTCCACCTTTACGGTGGTTGCCCCGCCCGCGCGACCAAGCGCTATAACAGGCCGATCGCATAGAAGCAGGTGAACGGCATTCGTGTATTCAGATGCATAGCGGCTTCAGGGCGTGACAGGAGTACGAATGTGCGCAGCGAGGCTAGGAAGAAACCGCGCTTAATAGATGCCGGACATACCTCTGCGCATAAACCGGGCATACCTCTGCGCATAAACGCAAATTACAAAGCACGGCGATCGCGACATTCGCCCACACCAAGGGGCGCGCCTCTGCACGAAAGCGCCACTGTCAAAACGTTGTCAATTGCGTATACAAATTGACAAGCGCGAACAGGTGCCGGACGGGTGTTCGTCCCCCTGCCGTGGCGCATGCGAACAAGCCTGCGTTCCCGTTCATGCGCCATCACACCCTCAGCCGGAGCAATGGCCAGAAGAGCAGCATGCCTGTCTGCATATGAACACGTATCCATCCACTGCTTATCTGAACAAACCTCCGTCCTCTGTTCATGTCGGGGACATTCGGCAAAAACTAGAGTATTCTCTACAGGACGGCTACGTTGGACGCGAGAGCTAGCCCGGCTTCGCTCCGCAAGACGACATGGAAGAGCGGCATGGATCAGAACAGCAACAATTCCAAACGCATAAAACGACCTATCCGCAAACGCGTCACCCTTGGACTGCTCTTTCTGATTCTTACGCTTTGCCTGACAATCGGCGTGTTCACCTATCTGGGATACTATCAGACGGCGCAAGACGAGTACAGGAAAGACCTAAGCGAAACCATCCATTTCATTCAGGAAGAAATCGACGTCGACGACCTGGAGCGCTGCGTGCAAACAGGGGAAATGTCGGAAAAATACAACGAGCTGCAAGATCTCCTGGATTCCGTTGTCGACACCATGGGAATCCTCTACATATACGTTTTCATACCCCTCAACGAAACCGGGGTGGATTCCGCCCAATCGGTCATCGCCTCCAACACCGAGGAAGAGTACGCCACTGGCATCGCTGTTCCCGTTCTGAACGTCTTGTCTGGCACCGACTGCCCGGAAGAGGTGGCCGTCAAGAACATGAGGGCATACCTCTCGGATGAAGTCACGTTTTTCCGGACCGATTCCGTATGGGGCAGTCAGTACACGGGCGGTCTCCCCCTCTTCAACAGCGAAGGCGAGCGGTTTGCGCTGCTGTGCGCGGACGTAAACATCGACGATATCCACCATCGAGCTATGCAGGGTGTCTTCAACATCATCGTTCCGTTGCTGCTCCTGTGCTTCGTGTTCTGGGTCGTCTGCGCGCGCCTGGTCGACAAGAACATCACCTTCCCGCTGATGCAGCTCCAGGAACGGACGCGGGAATTCGCCGCTATATGCGATCGCAGAAACGCCCCGGAAAGCCTGGTGTTCAACCGCCCCGACATTCGCACGGAAAACGAGGTGGAGTCCTTGTCGTACGCCATTGCCCATATGGCGCAATCCATCCGCGAATACGCAGAGGGCATCCGCACGGCCGAAGACCAGACCCTGGCTATGACGCTGCTCGCCTACCGCGATCCTCTGACGCATGTCAAGAATGCCACCGCATACGAGGAAGAGCAGCGTCGCCTCGAAAGAGAGATTGCCGACGGACAAGCGGAATTTGCCTTCGTCATCGTCGACGCGAACAACCTGAAGGACATCAACGACACACA
>CAMORQ010000252.1 GCA_946623915.1 uncultured Coriobacteriaceae bacterium
GGGTCTATCCGTTAAGAAAACCAGCCACAGGCAGGTTTTTAGGAATTCCCCCGACCGAGCTTGCGAGGGAGGGTGGGCGCGACCGGAGGGGAGCGCGGGAGTCTGGCCGGGCGCCGCACGCATCACATCGAAAGGACATACATGGCTGTTTCGCTTGCGGGGCGCGATTTTCTGAAGCTCCTCGATTTCACCAGTGAAGAGATCACCTACCTTATCGACCTTGCGGCCGACCTGAAGGCGAAGAAGAAGGCGGGCGAGGCGCATCGCTACCACGAAGGCAAGAACATCGTTCTCCTGTTCGAGAAGACCTCTACGCGCACGCGCTGCTCCTTCGAAGTCGGAGGCATGGACTTAGGTATGGGAGTCACCTACCTAGAACCGTCCAGCTCGCAAATGGGCAAGAAGGAATCCATCGAAGACACAGCGCGAGTGCTCTCGCGCATGTACGACGGCATCGAGTACCGCGGGTTCGAGCAGGAAAAGGTCGAAACGCTTGCGGAGTATTCGAGCGTCCCCGTATGGAACGGGCTCACGACCGAAGCGCACCCCACGCAAATGATTGCCGACATGCTTACCATCCGTGAGCATCTGGGAAAGCTTGCTGGTCTGAACCTCGTGTTCTTCGGGGACGCACAGAACAACGTTGCGAACTCGCTGATGGTCGCTTGCGCCAAGCTCGGTTTGAACTTCACCGCGTGCGGTCCGAAAGAGCAGATGCCGGATGAGAAGCTTGTGGACACGTGCCGTGCCATTGCCGCCGAAAACGGTTGCACGGTCACGCTCACCGAAAGCGTCGAGGACGGCGCACGGGGTGCGAACGTCGTCTACACGGACATCTGGGTTTCCATGGGCGAGCCCGACAGCATCTGGGAGGAGCGCATCGGGCTGCTCGAAGCGTACCGCGTGACCGACGAAGTCATGGCGCTTGCTGCACCGGGGGCCATATTCATGCACTGCCTCCCCAGTTTCCACGACACGAAGACCACAGTCGGCGCGGAAATCGCGCAAAAGTTTGGAGTCTGCGAAATGGAAGTCTCCGACAGCGTGTTCGAAAGCGACGCGTCTGTCGTGTTCGACGAGGCCGAAAACCGCGTGCACACCATCAAGGCGGTCATGCATGCGACGTTGATGGGCGAATAGAGATCAAGGAGCGCTTCGTGCAAATCCGAGAACAGGTAGAGCAGCTAGTCAAAGGCGCCTTGAAGGCCGCCATCGATGCAGGGGAGTTGGAGCTTAACGACCTCCCCGATTGCGGACTCGAGCGCCCGCGCGACGAAGGGCATGGCGACTGGGCCTCGACGGTGGCGATGCGCGCGGCGAAAGCCGCCGGCAAAAACCCTCGAGAAATCGCTCAGGCGATCGTGAGCCGCATACCGACGGACTCCATTGTGTCCGCCTGCGAGATCGCAGGACCGGGTTTCATAAACATCACGCTCGACAACTCCGCCTTGCAAGGAGTCGTCCAGACCGTTCGCGCAGAGTGCATGGAATACGGTAAAGGCGTCGTAGAGGGTCCAAACAAGGTGAACATCGAGTACATTTCCGCCAACCCGACCGGGCCCTTCCATGTCGGCCATGGCCGGTGGGCGGCGCTCGGAGACGCCACCTCGCGCGTCATGCGCCATGCAGGCTACGACGTGTTCGAAGAGTTCTACATCAACGACCATGGAAACCAGATGGACGTGTTTGCCGAATCGGTTGTGGTGCGCTACCTGCAGCTGCTCGGAGAAGACGTGGAGCTTCCCGAGCAATGCTACGCAGGGGCGTACGTGTGCGACATCGCGCAGGCGATCATCGACGAGGACGGAGACGTGTGGCGCGATGCCGACGAAGCCGAGCGCCTTTACAACTTCAGAGAACGTGCGTATGCCTACGAAAGTGCCGAGCAGCATAGAATCTGCGACCAGTTCGGCACCACGTTCGACCTTTGGTTCTCCGAACGCTCTCTCTATGAACCGGACGACAAGGGGGAAAGCGCCGTCGACAAGGCGCTTCAAGCCATGGATGCCGCCGGGTACCTCTACGAAAAAGACGGAGCACTTTGGTTCCGCAGCACGGATTTCAAAGACGACAAGGACCGTGTTCTGCGTAAATCGGACGGTAGCTACACGTATTTCATGAGCGACATGGCCTATCACTACGACAAGATGCAGCGCGGGTTCGACCACCTGATCGATATCTGGGGCGCCGACCACCACGGCTACATCGCCCGATGCCAGGCCATGCTTTCGGCATGGGGCTACGATGGCGCACTAGAAGTGATGCTTGGCCAGCTGGTCAACCTGTTCAGAGACGGAAAGCCCGTTCGCATGAGCAAGCGCACCGGAGAGATGGTCACGTTCGAAGAGCTGCTTGACGAAGTCGGCGTGGACGCCACGCGCTGGATCATGCTCTCGCGCAGTTCAGACCAAATGGTCGACTTCGACATCGAGGTCGCCAAGAAGCAGGATGCCACCAATCCGGTCTATTACGTGCAGTACGCGCATGCGCGCATATGCTCGATTCTGCGCAAGGCGGCAGGCGAGGCTGCTGCTCAGAAGGTCGAGGCGGGGGAGTGCGGTTTCGACGATCTTGTGTGCGGTCTGCTTGCTGGCGAAGTGGACCTTTCCCTTCTCCAAGACGAAAGCGAACTGGCGCTCATGCGCAAGATGGACATGTTCCCCGAACTGGTCCAGCAGGCCGCCCGCGATCGCGCTGCGTTCAGGTTCACGCACTATGCCCAGGAACTTGCGTCGTCGTTCCATGCGTTCTACACGAATTGCCACGTCATAACCGAAGACGAGCGTCTCACACGTGCGCGTTTGGCTCTGTGCGATGCGGTTCGTGTTGTTTTGGCATTGTCGTTGTCGTTGCTGGGGATCAGCGCTCCCGAGCGGATGTAGGGAAGGGGATTGACATGGCTGAATATTCCGAAAAAGACGCCCAATTGGTGCTCGAATCGAGCGCAGCCCAGGCGGAAGGCATGCTAGGGGATGCTACGCAAGTAAACGAAATTCTCGATCAGGTGAAAGCCCAGGTTGCGACGCTGCCTGCAACGGCAGCAAGCGCGTTCGCCAACGTCCCGGTCATGGTTTCGATGATAAAGGGCTACATCACGCAGGAATACACCAACGTGTCTCCTAAGGTCGTAGCCAGCGTTTTGGGATCTTTGCTCTACTTGGTTAAGGGCAAAGACCTTGTCCCCGACAGCATACCCATTTTAGGATTCGTCGATGATTTTGCTGTCATCGCGCTGGCCATGAAGCTCAACGAACCAGAGATCGAGGAGTTCAAAGCCTGGCAGGCAGACCAGCCTGTTCTGTAGACGCTTCATGAAATAAGCCATCCCTTAGTTTCGTTTATCGCAAATACTTCATTTCGCGCCCGCATTGGTGCACGCGGCCATCAAATGCCCGTGCCTCGACGTGCGACGTGACCGCCGTCGGCGCGGGACCGTGGCGAAGGCGCGGCCCGCGCGCCCGGTGTGTGCAACCGGAGATGCGATTGCTGCGACGCGCTCCGGTCCCGAGGCCGTGGCGGGTGATGGGCCCGGCGAGGCCGATGCCTGCCTGAAATGCGAGACGCCCACGTCCCCGATTGCACGTTCGCGCGTCATCCCCGATCGTGCGTTGGGCTGCAAGCCCGCACACGTGCGCTCGGCTACTTTCCGAAAATGAGGGCCATTTTGGCAATTCGAGTCGGTTGTGAGGGTGTTTCGGGGCGATTCTGGCAATTCAACCCCGTTGTGAGGCTTTCAAG
>CAMORQ010000253.1 GCA_946623915.1 uncultured Coriobacteriaceae bacterium
GCCATATCGGGCTTTGCGGCGTGCTCGAGGTCGGGGTACCTACACGATGGCGTGCTTGCCCGCGCTTGCGTCGCGCCGATTCTGCAGCCAGAGACCGACGCGCACCACCACGATGGCATAGATGGTTCCTAGTACCGCACCGACAAGTACATCGCTCGGGTAGTGAACGAACAGGTAGAGCCGTGAAAACGCGATGGCGATGGCCACGACCCACACGAGCGCCTTCCAGCCCTTCTTTGCTGGAGAAAACGCGATGATCGTAGCTGCAGTGAACGCGCAGCCGGCATGACCCGACGGGAACGAATAGCTGGTGGGGGCGAAAAAGTGGAGGGTGTCGTAACCGAGCGCTATGTAGGGCCGCACGCGGCCGACCAGGTGTTTCAGTCCCAGTTCGTTGAAGATCAGCACGCATAAAAGGCTTGCAAGCAGGCACATGCCCCAAAAGCGCCACTTGCGCGAAAACAGCATGCAGACGCCGATGACCACCCAAAGCGCCCCCGCTTCACCGAGGAACGTGAAGTAGGGAAGAAACGCGTCGAAAAAGGGATTTCCCAGCGTGTCCTGTATGCCGTAGAGAATGATTTCGTCCATGTTCCATATCATACTTCAGCTTCCTTGCGTTTCCCTGAAACCGCGCATGTGTTTGCCGCTGGTATACTTTTTCGCATGAGCGGATTGCCCCGAATCGTCCTATGCGTCTTTGCCCTGCTGTGCCTTGCGGGGTGCGCGCGTGCCGCTTTTGAAACAGGGGGAGCGCGCGTGGATGCATCGGTCAGTTCGGAGGGCGCGCCTTCGGGTGCACGGGTTGAAAGCGAGGTGCCTTCGCACATGGACGGATTGCGTGAAGTGTATTTTGCGGGCGGCTGTTTCTGGGGCGTGGAAGAGTACTTCTCGCGCATTCCGGGAGTGGCCGATGCGTCCAGCGGCTACGCTAACGGGCCGACGGAAAACCCCAGCTACGAAGAGGTGTGCCGCGGGTCGGGCCATGCCGAAACGGTGCGCATCTCCTACGACCCGTCCGTGGTCAGCTTGCAGTCGCTTGCCCAGGCGCTGTTCCGCATCATCGATCCCGTAAGCGTGAACAAGCAGGGCAACGACCGCGGTGTGCAGTATCGCACGGGCATCTACTACACCGACGAAGCGGACCTGCCCGTGCTGCAGGCGGTGTTCGACGCCGAGCAGGCGAACTACGGTCAGCCTTTCGCTGTCGAACTCGGGCCTCTTACGAACTTTTACGAGGCGGAGGACTACCACCAGGACTACCTGAAGAAGAATCCCGGCGGGTACTGCCACATTTCGTTCGACAGCCTCTCCGAGGTGAAGACCGAACAGGAAAAGGCCGCGCGAACTTTTGCGCAGGGTGTAGACGACGCCATCTCCGACTTGGAGAGCGCTGATGCAGACGAAGGGTCGCGCTGGGTCAAGCCGTCAGACGAAGAGCTGCGTGCGACGCTTACCGAAGAGCAATACGAGGTCACGCAGAACGCCGCGACGGAGCGGGCGTTCACGGGCGCCTACGACAAGTTTTACGAGCGCGGTATCTATGTGGACGTGGCCACCGGGCAGCCCTTGTTCAGCTCTGCCGAAAAGTTCGACTCGGGCAGCGGTTGGCCGTCTTTCACCAGGCCTATCGACGATGAAGCGCTCGTTGAAAGCGAAGACACGAGCTACTGGATGATCCGCACCGAAGTGCGCAGCTCGGCAGGCGAGAGCCATCTAGGCCACGTGTTCAACGACGGTCCGCGCGACGCGGGCGGTTTGCGCTACTGCATCAACAGCGCTGCCCTGCGGTTCGTGCCCTACGAAGAAATGGATGCAGAAGGTTACGGCGCGTACAAGGATTTGTGCTAAGCGATTCGCCGCCCAAAACCGAATCGGCTTTTTGGGGTCCGATTCTGTTCATGTTGTATAACAAAACTGCTATTGTGTTATCCAAAGTGTTTCCATAGCAGGATGCAAGGGTTTGCGATGCGATCCAATCAGCAAGCGGGGTTAATGACGCTCGATCAGCTGGGCGAAGGTCAGCGTGCGGTCATACGCACAGTTGGGGGACAGGGTGCCTTGCGCCAGCATTTCCTGGACATGGGCGTTATCCCCGGTGCCGATATCGCCTTCGTGAAGCGCGCACCATCGGGCGACCCGATGGAGTTTCGCATCCACGGCTACGAGCTGACCTTGCGGGAAGAAGATGCCCGAAAGATCGAAATCGAAGGGCTCGAGGATGTCGCTGTACCCGGTGTCGCACCTAAGACGCCGGAGCGTGCAGGCGGCAAAGACGCCGAGCATCCCGGACTTGGCGAAGGCGGGCGTTTCCATTCACGTGCCGACGAGAATCCGCTGCCCGACGGGGCGCTGCTCACGTTTGCGTTGGCCGGCAACCAGAACAGCGGCAAGACGACTCTGTTCAACCAACTTACCGGTGCGAACCAGCATGTGGGAAACTTCCCGGGCGTTACGGTCGAGCGCAAGGACGGCCCCATCCGGGGGCGAGCGAACACGAGCGTGGTCGACCTTCCGGGAATCTATTCCCTGTCTCCCTACAGCAGCGAAGAGGTTGTTTCCCGCGAATTCATCTTGGGAGAAAAGCCGTCCGCCATCATAAACATCGTGGATGCGAGCAACATCGAGCGCAATCTGTACCTGACCATGCAGCTGATGGAGCTGGACATTCCCATGGTGCTTGCACTGAACATGATGGACGAAGTGCGCGATTCGGGCGGCTCGGTGCGCATCAACGAAATGGAGGGCATGCTCGGTATACCCGTGGTGCCCGTTTCCGCCCTGCGCAACGAAGGGGTCGACGAGCTCGTTGGTCACGCCGTTCACGTCGCGCACTACCAGGAGCGTCCGGGCAGGCAGGACTTTTGCGATGTCACCGAGCATGGGGGAGCGGTGCATCGCTGCTTGCACAGCATTATGCATCTGGTGGAAGACCATGCGCAGGCCGCTGGCGTTCCACTGCGGTTTGCGGCGACGAAGCTTGCCGAAGGCGACGAGCGAGTTGCCGAATCGCTTTCTCTCACGCAGAACGAGCGGGAGGCCATTGAACACATCGTCGTGCAGATGGAACGCGAGCGCGGACTCGACCGCGCGGCCGCCATAGCCGACATGCGTTTCTCGTTCATTCGCAAAGTGGTTGTTTCGTGCGTGGTGAAGCCCATGCGGATGAAGGGCCAGCTGCGATCGGGGGCAATCGACCGGTTCTTCACCGGCCGCTGGACGGCCATTCCGGCGTTCATCGCGGTCATGGCCGTTATATTCCTGCTCACGTTCAACGCGATCGGCCCGTTCTTCCAGGATCTAATCCAGGCTGGTATCGACGCGCTTTCCGAATCGGCCCAGGCCGCCATGGAAAACGCCCAGGTAGCCGAGCCCATCCGCTCGTTCGTTGTCGGCGGCGTGTTCAACGGCGTGGGCACGGTGTTGCTGTTCTTCCCGATCATCGTGGTCATGTTCTTCTTCCTCTCGCTTTTGCAGGACACGGGCTACATGGCGCGCGTGGCGTTCGTCATGGACAGCACGTTGCGCAAAATCGGCCTTTCTGGCCGCTCCATTGTGCCCATGGTCATGGGCTTTGGCTGCACCGTGCCCGCAATCATGGCCACGCGAACGCTTCCTTCGGAGCGCGACCGCAAGCTGACGGTGCTTCTTACGCCTTTCATGAGCTGCGCGACCAAACTTGCCATCTACGGGTTCGTGGCGGATGCGTTCTTCCCC
>CAMORQ010000254.1 GCA_946623915.1 uncultured Coriobacteriaceae bacterium
CAGCACGTCAGCGCGTGGGCCTGGTAGGCATGAGTGGGTCGGGCAAGACCACTTTGACGAAGCTGTTGCTGCGTTTGTCGGACATCCAGGAAGGCCGTATTCTCGTCGATGGGCAAAACGTCGCCGACTGCACGCAGCAAAGCTTGCGTCGCCAAATCGCCTATGTGCCACAGGAAGCGCTTCTGTTCCACCGGTCGATTGCCGAAAACATCGCTTACGGCAAGCCCGATGCCACCATCGACCAAATCCGCGAGGCTGCACGGCAGGCGAACGCGCTCGAGTTCATCGAGAAGCTGCCGCAGGGTTTCGAAACCGTCACCGGCGAGCGGGGCATCAAGCTTTCGGGCGGACAGCGTCAGCGTGTGGCCATCGCGCGCGCCATGCTGGCGGATTGTCCGATTCTCGTGCTCGACGAAGCGACGAGCGCGCTTGATTCGGAAAGTGAAAAGCTCGTCCAGGATGCGCTCGAGAAGCTGATGGCGGGACGCACGTCGATTGTGATTGCGCACCGCTTGTCAACGGTAGCCGCACTCGATCGCATCGTTGTCATCGACAACGGCAAAATCGTCGAGGACGGCCCGCACGCTGCGCTGATCGAAGCTAACGGCGCATACGCGCATCTCTGGAATCGCCAGACGGGCGCCTATCTGGAGTAGCGCTGGGTTTTGGTCTGGGCACCTACTTGGCGAAGTGGCGTTCCCATATCATGCGCAAACCTTCGAGGGTAAGCTCTTGGTTCACCTCGGTCACCGTTTCGCAGAACGGCTGCATCGCTTTCGAAAGCCCGCCTGTTGCAATAACGGGCGTTTCGTAGCCGAGCTGCTTCCAGATGCGGCGCACCAGGCCATCTACGCGGTCGCCTTCGCCGTAGACGATGCCTACCTGCATGGCTTCCACGGTGTTGCTGCCCCAGGCGCCAACCGGGTCTGCTAGCTCCACATCGGGAAGAAGCGCCGCATTGGAAAACAGCGCCTTCATGGATGTTTCCACGCCAGGGGCGATCACGCCTCCGCGGAATCGCCCATCTTTGTCGATGACTTCCATGTTGGTCGCTGTGCCGAAATCGAGGACCACGCAGGGGGACCCGTAGATGGCGCGCGCCGCCACGGCGTCGGCGATGCGGTCGGCGCCGATGATCGAAGAGGGGTAGGCGCTTGCGTCGAACAGGTCGCCGGCGCACTCCACGTCGACGCACAGCACGCTTCGCTGCATCATTTCCGATCCGACCTTGACCCAAAGCCGCCGAAGCGCCGGCACAACCGTGGCCACCACGACGCCGGTGATGTCGTCTTTCGAAAAACCCGCCAGGCCGAACAGGCCGGCTAGGCTTACACGCAGCTCGTCAGAGGTCTGCGACGCGTTCGTTTCGATGCGCCACATGTGCAGCAAGTTGCCGCTTTCGTATATCCCAAGGACCGTGTGCGTGTTGCCGACGTCAACTGCAAGTAACATATGCTTTACAACCCCTCTGCGTCGGGTTTCTGACAACCTCGGTGTATGATACAAGGGTGCCTGGGGCTATCGGGAGACGAGGCGCGCCGACGCGGCAAGGTTTGACATTTTTTACAGACTGCGGCGGTCGCGATACGCTATGTAGCGATTACGGTACCGCTTTCGTCTTTCGGTCTGCCCGTTGGCATCTGGCGGCGCTCACCCGGTTCGTTTGCGATAGGAGCTGTTCATGACAGAAAACAACGCCTACATTCTTGTAGTTGACGACGAAAGCACCATCACCGATTTCGTGGGCTATGCTTTGCAGAAAGAAGGATTTACGGTCGATACGGCCGCCAATGGCGAAGATGCGCTTTCGCTTGCCGATCAAAATTCCTACGACTTGTTCATCCTCGACATCATGCTGCCGGGGATCGACGGCTACGAACTGTGCCGTCGGCTGCGCGCTAAGACGAGCGCGCCGGTCCTGTTCCTTTCCGCGCGCGACACCGAACTGGACAAGGTAGTGGGCCTTGAACTTGGCGCCGACGACTATCTGGCGAAACCCTTCGGGCTGCGCGAGCTTATCGCGCGCGTGCGGGCCCTGTTGCGCCGCTCCACCGGTGCGATGGATGCCGGCGAGGTTTACGAGGCGAGCGGCATCACGCTTTCCGAAGATGCGCATACCGCCACGGGCGAACATGGCGACATCGACCTGACTCCGCGCGAATTCGAGCTGATGGCGGCGCTGATGAAGCATGCGGGCAATGTGGTGTCGCGCGACGATCTGCTGCGCGATGCCTGGGGATGGGAATACCTCACCGAAACCAAGACGGTGGACACCCACATCAAGCGCCTGCGCGACAAGATAGCTGCCGCCGGCTACGATCCCGCCATCGTGGAAACGGTGCGTGGGTACGGATACCGTTTCCACAAGTAGGCTGGTTGGGGCAGGTGATGCAGGGGGCGTCTCCCTTGCATCGAGGAGGATCCCATCAAGCGTTTGACGACATACTTTTCGCTTCTTGCCACGCTGCTGGCGCTTCTTGCGTGCGTGCTGTTCGTTGTGTTCATCAACATGTTCGCGAACGGGCGGTGGACGTCATGGGCGCTGTCTTTGGGGTTGGCCGCCCTCGTTGTTTTCGTTCTCGCTTTGATCATCGGCCACTTCCTTTCGGCGCCTTTGCGCGATTTGCGCATGAAGATCTCGTCGTACCGGTCGGGAAACGATAACGTTCCCTTCGAACCGGACGGGCGTCTGCACGAAGCGGATGTGCTCGTGGAAGATTTCAAGAACCTGCTCGACACGTCGGCTGCCCAATGTGCCGACTTGGCTCGTCGCGAAAAGCAGCAGATGCAGTTCGTGGGCGACGTGGCGCACGAACTACGCACGCCCCTCACAGCAATCCGAGGCAACGCCGAGCTGCTCAAAGATCCCGATATGCCCCAGGAAATGCGCGAGAAATTCTGCGACACGATCGTCAACGAGTCGCAGCGTCTTACCCGCCTGACCAACGACCTGCTTTCGCTTCAGCATATCGAAGGCGACGACACCGTGCTCGACATGGGCCGGTTGAACCTGAAGGATGTCGTCGATGCGGCCCTTGATGCGCTCGGTCCCGTGCTCGAAGCGGTTGATGCCCAGGTCGAAGTTACCGGAGAGGCGCCCGATGTGCTGGGCAACGCCGACCGGTTGAAGCAAGTGGTATCCAATCTGGTCGACAACGCCACCCATTTCATCGACCCGGGTGGACATATCGCAATCGAGCTATACGGCATCCACAACAATTCGATCGTGGCCGTCAAGGACGACGGGCCGGGTTTTGGAGACGTGGACCCGGCGATGCTGTTCGAGAGGTTTTTCCGCACCGATTTTTCGCGTGCACGCAACACAGGCGGCAGTGGGTTGGGCTTGGCCATCGTGAAATCTATCGTCGAAGCCCATGATGGCACGGTCGAAGCCTACAACCTGCCCGAAGGTGGTGCGTGCTTCATTGTGGCCATACCCTCCGTCGCCTGATGTCTCGCCGATAGTGGGCGAGGTGGGGTACGTGACGCGCCCCGCCGTTCCCGCCGGTCGGCGGAAGCTACTTTTCGGAAAAAGGGGCCGTTTTGGCAATTCAGCACGGTTGTGAGGGATTTTTCGCCGGAAAAGCTCCGAAGATGGTAGCCTGCAGGACGCTTTCGCCTGCTGCGAGCAGCTTTTGCACGACAACCGCCGACGCCATCCCGAGGCGCGAGCAGCAACGACGAAGAAGAAGCTTGTCGAC
>CAMORQ010000255.1 GCA_946623915.1 uncultured Coriobacteriaceae bacterium
GCGTCCACGACGCCCGAAGAGTAGCTCGTGGACCCCGCCCCGCCGTTCACGCTGCCCACCAGGCCGCCAACCGCATCGCTTGCCGGTCCAGCGACATCAACCGCAGCGTAGGAACCCTCAATCGTCGCGCCGCCTACCGACTCGCCGACCAGGCCGCCGACGGGTAAGGCGGCGTCGCTGTGCACGAGGCACGTCGACTGCTTGTGCGAATCGGCGTCGGAAGCGATGTTCAAGCGGGCGCCGCACGACACAACGCGTCCCTCGAGCGTACCGACTAGAGCTCCGGTAGCGCCATGCCCTTCGACAACGGTGTCGACGAGCACGACGTTGCTGACCGATTGATTGGGGCGAACATGCGAAAACAGACCAGTCGACCCTTCGCCCACGATGTAGAAATTCGACAAGGTGTTTCCGCGTCCATCGTAGGACCACTCGTCTCCCTCTTCGGAGGCGATGGGCGCAAACCCTTCGAAGCTTGGATCGGTGCGGAGGTCGAGCGGGTTGACGAATTCTTCGACGTATTCGGTGCTGTTGTAGTCCTTCGTCACGCGAGAAAGCTGCGTACGTTCGCTACCTCCCCACGTCCGCGCGTCGAAATCGATGTTCGAGACCTGAGCAACGGAGACGATGGAAGATCGAGCCAAGGACAGATTGTGCAGATGGCGCACATTGCCGACTTCGACGATCCCATCGACATTGCTCGCGAACAAGCTGTTGGCGCGCGCCTGCCCTCTCTGGTCGATAGGCGTTACGATGGTGGTGCCGTCGACGCCTGTAAACGTGACGTCAACCGTGGCCCGCAAATCGGCGCCCGCCTGCATGGATGGAAGCACGTCGGCGAGGGCGAACCCTTCCCGCATGCTGTCGAGCAGCAAATCGAAATCAACGTTGCCGTTCACATCGAGATGGAAATCTTCGCCGCCTGTATATTCGAGCGTTTCGGTCGCGGCACCATCGGTGATTGTAACGACCACCTTCATCCCGGATTCGGCTCCGACGAATGAGGAAGCACCTGGGCAGGAAACATTCAAGAACAGCTCTTCTCCGTTGACGAATCGGGCACGTGGAACGAAATGGTCCGGCACGTCGCCGGATTCGTTCGACGAAGCGCTGTAGTAGCCAACCGGATATCCCCTGCCGTCATTCATGCGGTCACCTTGCTCGCGCGAAGCGAGTGCGACAACGTCGTCGTAGGTAAAATCGGGGTCTTCGGAATAGAACACCGAGTACACGTCGGTTCCATCCGAGCGCGGGTTAACTTCGACGATGTATCGTCCTTTGCCGAGGATTCCTTCAAGCGCGGACGTGCGCCCCATCACCTGCGCAAGAGCGTTATCGGCATCGCCTTCGGCACCCGCAAGCCCTGTGCCATAACTGGTCAGGTAGTAGTAGTTGTACCAGTCGGCTCCCAGAGAGTCCGACGGCTGGGCGCGCAGGTTTCCGAGGTTTCTCGAAGAAGCCTCCTTGACGGCATCGTTGAACTGCTTGTATTCGCCGGTTGGCTCCATGCCCACAAACTGATTCTGGACTGCGACGTAGATTTCCTTGGCGTAGTTGTCCAGACGGGTGATTTCGGTGCTGCGGACAATCGGATAGAGGTTCGGTGCCGCGATGGCGACGATAACCGCCAAAAGCGCCACTACGACAAGCAGCTCCATCAACGTGAAACCCGCGCGAATGCGGCCAGGCCAGCTGTTGCCCGAGTGTTGTGCGCGGCGAAGCGCAGCGAGGCGAGAGTTGCTTACGCAGCGGGAAGAAGCATGTAGCATATGATGCGCTTTTGTGCCCAACAAGGCCCTTTCCGCGATATCCGAGCGCGCAACACGTTCCTGTTGCCGCAACGCCTTTACGTCTGCAGTGATTCCGAGACGATATTGTAGCATTTATCGGGCGTTTTGTTACCCCCGCCCACCAAGAAGCATCTGCACGCTAATCGCGCGAACCGAACCAAAGACCCCGCTGGCATCCAATGGGTGCCAGCGGGGTCGTTCAAGACAACGTCGAGCGAAGAACGGCCATAGAGCAGCGGCCGCCCACGCACGTCTATCCCATGAAGAACAACAACGTGTCGATGAGGAACACAGGCACAAGAATGCCGAGCGACCACTTCATGTAACCGAAGAAGCTCGGCATCTTCACGCCGTTGGACTGACTGATGTTGTTGACCATGAAATTAGGGGCGTTGCCGATGTAGGTAATCGCTCCCATGAACACCGCGCCTGCGGAAATGGCGAGTAGTATCGTCTGATCGACCGTGCCAACTGTAGTCCACACGCCCGTATCTGCCCCGAGAGCGCCGGCGGTGGTAAGGAACACCACGTAGGTCGGTGAATTGTCGAGGAAGCTGGAGAGCGCGCCGGTGATCCAGAAGAACTTCAGCGGCGTGTCGACGCCCAGGCTGGAACCATTGTGCGAAAGCAAGGCGAGCGCAGGAATCATGGTAATGAAGATGCCGATGAACAAGCGCGCGACCTCGGCAATGGGCTCCCATTCGAATTCGTTGTCCTCGCGCAGTTCCTTGCTGGTGAATTTGAGCGAAAGGAACATGGCGATCAGGATGAGCACCACTTGCAGCAACCAGTCGTAGCCAATATGGATTTCCTCGCCGAACGTAACACCGGGAACGAGGCTGGGCTCGCCGTAAGACGTTCCGATAACGCCCTTGATGATAACCGCGAAGATGATGATCGCGAGGAAAATGAAGTTATGGGCGCCTTCGATCTTGAAGCGGATCTTCTCGCTCGCCAGGCGCTGCAATTCGAGCCTTTCGAGGCCCTCGGCGCCTTCCTTCTTCATGAAATGGCGGTCGAACAGGGCGAACGCGGTCAGCAATATCGCCGCGTTGATCACCAGCAGCGGCCAGATGTGCTGGGCCGTCCAGAAGAACGGCACGCCACGCAGATAGCCCAAGAACAGCGGCGGGTCGCCGAGCGGCGTCAGGCAGCCGCCGATGTTGGCAACAAGGAAAATGAAGAAGACCACGATGTGGGTTTTATGCTGGCGCCATGCGTTGGAGCGGAGCACTGGGCGGATGAGCAGCATGGCAGCGCCCGTGGTGCCGACGAAGCTGGCCAAGAACGTGCCGATGGCCATCATGATGACGTTGTTTTTCGTCGTGCCTGCTGGCGCACCTGCGATATGGATACCACCGGCAACCGTGAACAGGCCCAGCAGCAATACGATGAACGGCACGTAGTCGAGCAAGACAACTTCCGCCACCTTTTCAAGCATGATGGGAAATCCGTAGCCTATGGTGAATGGAACAAGGAACACCACCGACCAAAACGCAGCAACATGGAGCTGATGCTTTTCCCACCACTCTGGCTTTGTCAGCGGAAAGAACGCGATCGAAAGCAACATGCCGACGAAAGGTATGATGCTCCACAACGGTAGCGTCGACCCGATTTCGTGCATTGTCATCCCCCTTATTATTTGTCCAAACAAATATCGCGATTAGTGTACCAAATATCAATTGGATTATTCAATCGAAACTAGTTTAAGCGAAATGCACCTTGTTACAGCTACAATCGAAACAAAGAGAAAGCGAGGCAACTATGGCCCTTCAGTTCATTGCCGTCGAAACAGACGAACAACTTGCTCATCTCGCAGACATGGCTTCGGAGATATGGCATGAATACTGGCCCGCGCACATCGGCGCCGCACAGACCGACTACATGGTCGACATGTTCCAT
>CAMORQ010000256.1 GCA_946623915.1 uncultured Coriobacteriaceae bacterium
GAAACCGGGCTCAGGGAGTCGGCTCTCGACCAAATACACAACAAGGTGAATTTCATCCCCGCATGGGGCGTGAACCGTATCGGAGCGATGGTGGCGGACCGTCCTGACTGGTGCATCAGCCGTCAACGCAATTGGGGCGTCCCCATCCCTGTTTTCAAGTGCAAAAGCTGCGGCGAAACCGTTGCCGACGAATCCACCTTCGATGCCGTTATCGACCTGTTCAACAGGGAAGGGGCCGACGCGTGGTTCACTCGCGAGCCGTCCGAGTACCTGCCGGCCGGCACATGCTGCAGCGCCTGCGGCGGCACCGATTTGGCCCCGGACGACAACATCCTCGATGTGTGGTGGGAATCGGGCGTTTCGCACGTCGGCGTGCTGAAGCATCGCGCTGAGCAAGACAGGCTTGGCTGGCCGGCCGAAATGTACTTAGAGGGGTCCGACCAGCACCGCGGCTGGTTCCAAAGTTCGCTTCTGTGCGGTGTGGGGGCGTTCGGCTCCGCTCCGTACAAGAACGTGATGTGCTGCGGGTTCACCGTGGACGAAAACGGCGAAAAGATGAGCAAATCGAAAGGCAACGGCATCGATCCCGCTGACGTCATAGCCGAATACGGCGCGGACGTGCTTCGTCTTTGGGTGTTCTCGAGCGACTATTCGGTCGACGTCTCCATCGGCCCCGAAATCCTCAAGGGAACATCCGACGCCTACCGCAAGTTCCGCAACACTCTTCGTTTCATCCTCGGCGCCCTTGCCGACTTCGACGACGAAACGAACGCTGTGAAGCGCTTCGAAGACCTTTTCCCAGAAGACCAATGGGCTATGGCGCGCCTGGCCCAGGTGCTCGACGAAGTAGACGCGAACTACGACGCGTACCAGTACCATAAGGTGTTCCACTGCCTCTATGACTTCATCGGAGAGGTTTCCAGCATCTATCTGGATCCGCGCAAGGACCGCCTCTACGCCTACGCCCGGGATTCGGTTGCCCGCCGAAGCGCCCAAACGGTCCTCATGAACGTGCTCGAAGTGCTTGTGCGCGTGCTTGTGCCCGTGCTTTCCTTCACCACCGAAGAAGTGTGGCAGCACTATCCGAAGCCCATCCGCGAGAAAGAAGGTCGCCCGATTAGCGTGCAACTTGCTGGATGGCCTAAGAGAAGCGACTTTGTCCCTGCCCTGCCTGACAACGTCGAGGGGCTGCTCGCCGACTACGAAGCCGCATGCGCCATCCGTGACATAGCCAAGAAGTCGCTCGAAGACGCGGGCTTCAAGAAGAGCCAGGAAGCCGAGTTGGAAATTGCGCTGACAGATGACCTTTACGATGTGACGACCCGCTACGACAACCGTGTTTTCGAAGAGCTGTGCATCGTTTCGTCCGTTACCTTCGGCCGCGCCGAGGAATCTTCCTGCATCGCTAAGAATACCGACCTCCAGAAATGCCCCCGCTGCTGGAACCATCGGGAACTGGGCACGAATGCCTCTCATCCCGAAGTGTGCCAAAGCTGTGCAGAAGTGCTCGAAGGGCTCGGTTTCAACGAACAGTGAAGCACGCCCGCGTTCAAACAAAGCCGCCCTTTGCCGCCATGTGCGCAGTTTTCGCATGCGTCGTTATCGTATGGACGGCAATCGACCGCTTGACGAAACTCTGGGCCAACGGCAACGAGCCGGGTACCGTGCTTGTCGATGACGTGGCAGGTTTGTTCGATTTCAGGCTTGTGCACAATACCGGAGCGGCATGGGGAATTTTTTCGGATTCCACGTTCGCGCTCGGCATCTTCAGCATCGTCGTTTGCCTGGTCATCCTGGCTTTGTTTTTCACCTTCGTCCGCAAGGAGGGCACCATCCTTCAGGCGTTTTCTCTCGCCCTTGTTTTCGCGGGTGGCGTAGGCAATGCGGTTGACCGTCTTGCCTACTCCTACGTCGTCGATTTCATAAACGCCAAGTTCATGTCATTTCCCGTGTTCAACGTTGCCGACATCGGCGTCACATGCGGTTTGGTCTTGTTCGTTCTTTCGGTATTCTTTCAGGGTCGATCCGCGTCTGGCGCAGACGCATCCGGAATAGACGAAGAATCTGCGTGATGGCGAGATCGTTCGGCATAACAGTGAAAGCCGACGACAGCGGCAAAAGGCTCGACACCTTTCTGGCCGATGCGCAATGCTACCCAAGCCGCAGCAGCGCCGTCAAAGCAATTGACGCCGGAAAGGTGTTTGTCAACGGTTCGGTCGTTTCGAAGAAGCATGTGGTCGAGGCTAACGACACGGTTGTCTACGAGGAGCTCGAACAGGTTAGCCGCGCACCGCTCGCAGGCGAAGACATCCCCCTTGATGTACGATTCGAAGACGACAGCATTATTGTTTTAAGCAAGCAGACGGGCTTGTGCGTGCATCCCTCTCCGGGGCACGACGGATTCACGCTGTGCAACGCGCTCATCCACCGCTTCGGGCGGGACAATCTCGCCCACATTCAGGGCGACGACCGGCCTGGAATCGTGCACCGTCTCGACATGGAGACGAGCGGCCTGCTGATTTGCGCGAAAACTGACGAGGCAGGCAATGCGATGCAGGACCTGATTCGTCTGCGCGAAGTCGACAGACGCTACCTCGCGCTCGTCCATGGAAACATCGCCCACAACACCGGCATGATCGATCAGCCGATTTCTAGAGGGTTCGTCAATCGTTTGCGCATGGTCGTTTCCGAAGAGGGCAATTCGCGCGAGGCCATCACGACCTTCAAGGTGCTCGAGCGCTTCGAAGCAGCGGGGAAAGACAACGGATTCACATTGCTTGAGTGCAAACTCTACACGGGAAGAACGCACCAGATTCGCGTTCATATGGAATACATCGGGCATTCGTGTGTTGGGGACCCCCTTTACTCGTGGGGCACGCCCGACGTTCAGCTCGGCCTCGAAAAACGCCAGTTCCTCCATTCCTACGCTCTCGCGTTCGACCATCCTTTCACAGGCGAGCACCTCTCCTTCGTCGATGCTTTGCCACCCGATTTGGCGTCCGCCTTAGCATCCATAGAAGAGCGCAGCATGGGCAGGACCGAAGAGGGCGAACGCATCATGCGTAGCCTGCACGGCGCACCCGCGCAATCGATTGAAATCCAGTTGTAAGCTGCGAGGCTCATGGTCGCTTGGCTATAATTAATGAGATTGTCGACCGTGATCGGAGGTCTGCGTGTCTCAGAAAACAGTGATTCTTGGCGTTACCGGATGCATAGGTGCCTACAAGGCGGCCTCCGTTGTCCGTGGGCTGCAGAAGGCGGGGCTGAAGGTTCGAGTGGTCATGACCGAAAGCGCCACGCATTTCATCGGCCCCCTTACATTCGAGGCCTTGACCCACGAGTCGGTTCTCGTCGACATGTTCGACGAGGCCTCCAACGACCCGATACCTCATATTTCCCTAGCCAGCGGAGCCGACCTGATGATCGTCGCTCCCTGCACGGCTAACACGCTTGCAAAAATAGCCACGGGCGTCGCCGACGACCTGCTCTCGAGCGCAGTGCTCGCGATGCATTGCCCGATCATCGTCGCGCCTGCGGCCAACGTCTACATGTACCAGGACCCAGCAACCCAGGAAAACATAGCTGCGTTGCGCGAGCGGGGCGTTACTGTGCTCGAAGGGGGAGAAGGGTATCTTGCTTGCGGAGACGTCGGAGAAGGTCGTCTTGCCGATCCG
>CAMORQ010000257.1 GCA_946623915.1 uncultured Coriobacteriaceae bacterium
CGTTTACCCAGTTCGCACTAGGTAAACGGCTTTTTCGTACTGCAAAAGTCGGGTTTTAACAGATAAGGCACAACAGTATGGCGCATAATGCGGCGTGTGATAGAATTGCCCCGTTACCGATGCGAAGGAGATTGAAATGGTCGATAAAGAACAAGTTGCCTCCGTGCTCGAACTGATCCGCCCCAGCCTGCAGGCCGACGGCGGCGACGTCGCACTTGTCGACGTGAACGACGACGGCGTGGTCAGCGTAGAACTGCAGGGCGCCTGCAAGGGTTGCCCCATGTCCCAGATGACACTCGCCCATGGCGTCGAGCGCATCCTGAAGGACCGCGTGCCGGGCGTCACCAGCGTCGTTCCTGTTCAGTAATGACCGCATGTTGGGAAAAGCGGGGCTGCGACGAAGAGTGGCAGACCCGCTGTCCCCACAACGCTCCCGGTGAACAGTGCCCGGCTGACTGCTTGAACACTCACTGCACGCGGGAAACGCACCAAGCCGTCGACCCACTCGATGCGCTCATGAATCCGGATGTGGACCGAAACGCCGCTGTGAAAGCAACATGTTTGTTCTGTCGGTTCTTCCTGGAAAACGGACCCCGCCTTACTCCTTCGGCGTCCAGTCCTTCCCAATGATCACCATGATATCCGTTTCGAAGTCGTAGTATGCGCCGGCCTCGATTACACGGCCGTTGCCAACGATGGAAAGTATGTCGTCGGCCGTGGGGCGCATAAGTTCGTCTTTGTACACGACAAGCGTCTCGTCGTAGACGTAATTGTCCGCATTGCCCGTTTCCGGCACCTGGTAGCCGTAGCTTTCCAGCAGCTGAGCCAGCGAAGCCGCGCCACCGGCCAAGCCCGCGCCGTTCTTGACGTTGATCTTCACCAAACTCGGCGTCAAACCCGAAACGGTCGCCGCTTCGTCGGGGTTGCGCCCTTCGTCCATTGCCTGCAGCATCGAGTCGAACGACGAGCGAGAAATGCTGTAGTGGATGCCGTCGGGGTCTATCGTCGTCGCGCCGGGGACGATAGCCGTGTACATCTGGGCTTCATCGATCGGCCTGAGCGCTCCGACCATGCCCCACGCCTCGTCGAAGGAAAGTGTGGTCTGGACGCAGCCTGCAGCGGCATCGACGCTGCTCGCACGGGAGAAGAACGACCCGTCCGTGAACTTCGCAAGAATGGCTTTCATCACCTGGGACTGAACCGCAGCCCGCGTCTCGAGCGGAGTGTGGTAGTTGTCGCAGCGAACCAGCGCAAGCGTCTGTTGCCCGTCTAGAACCCGCTTGCCAGCGGGGATGTAGATCGAGCCGGTGTCGGGGTCGTCGGCTTCCTGCTCCAGATCGACCTCGATGCCGCCGATTGCATCCACCAACGTGACCAAGCCGTCCGCATCGAGACGGACCAGATGCGACACTTCAAGCTTCGTCAGGTTTTCCACCTGGGTTACCAGCTCGGCATCGCCCCCGAGCAACTTGGCGTAGGAAAGCACATGGTAGTTGTCGTCGGACATAACCATTTCGATGTTGTGCGGCAGGAAGAAAAACGCCACCGAGCGGTTGTCGGGGTCCACGCGCACCAGGCAGAGCATGTGGGGTCCGTCGTCTTCGCGCATGGGGTCGTGGAAGCTGCCTTCCACCAAAACGTAGGTCGCGTTGCTCGGCTCCGCGTCCCCGGAAGCTGCCAGGTCTTCCCCACTTTGGGACTGTGACAGCACTGTGGTTAGTTCGGGTTCGTCGAAATGCATCTTGCCGTTCACCTGGGTCTTGAACACGAACCATGCGACGCCGCCGGCAATGGCCAGCACCACAGCGGCAACGATGGCGATGACGACGATCGCGCGGACACGCGCCGAATTGTCCGGGCGCATCATCGGGGACCGTCTGCGTCCTCTGCGCGCGTATCCCGCCCTACCGCGGCTCGAAGCCGTAGGCATGACGTGACCGATTTCCCCAGAGCGCGTACGCGAAGCCGTCCTGCGACTCCCCAGGTTCACGTTTGCCCCCATGTCGTTGCGCACCAACCTGCGCGTGACAGGATCCCGCTGCCGCGAGGACCATGCCGTCGAACGTCCGAACAGTCGCGCCATTCCCGAAACCGACGTCTTTCCCCAGGCGCCCTTAGCCGCCCAGCTCCACCGTGGCGCGCTCGATGTCCGCACCAAGGCTTTGGAGTTTACCGACGTAGTTTTCGTACCCGCGGTCTATGTGCTGAATGTGGCGAACGATGGTTTCCCCCTCGGCGGCGAGGCCCGCAAGCACGAGCGCCGCCCCGGCGCGCAAGTCCGTCGATTCGACGGGGGCGCCTTGCAGGCGATCTACGCCCGTGACCACGGCATGATGCTCGTCAATGGCCACGTCGGCCCCCATGCGGCAGATTTCCGCCGCGAACATGAAGCGGTTTTCGAACACGTTTTCGGTGATGATGCTGCTACCCTGCGCGAGCGCCGTGAGCAGCATGAACTGAGCTTGAAGGTCGGTGGGAAACCCAGGATGCGGAAGGGTCTGGATATCGGCAGCCTGCAGCGGATTCACGCGCGAAACGGTGACGAAGTCGTCGCCAACCTGCACGTCGCAACCCATGGCTTCCAGCTTGGTGAGCGCCATGCGCAAAGACGCCGGATCGATGCCCTCCACCGTGAGGGGCCCGCCGAGCAACGCCCCACCGGCGAGGAACGTCCCCGCTTCGATGCGGTCGCCCACCGTCGCGTGGGAGCACGCATGCATATCCTCGAGAGGCACGCCCACAATGGTGACGGTGGATGTGCCGGCACCCTCTATGTGGGCGCCCATGGCGTTGAGCATGTTGGCCAAGTCTTCGATTTCGGGCTCGCGCGCTGCGTTGTCGATGATGGTTTCGCCTTCGGCCACGCAAGCGGCCATCATCGTGTTTTCCGTGGCGCCGACGCTGGGAAAATCGAGCAGGATGGATCCGCCGTGAAGCCCCTTGGGTGTCGTCGCGACCAGAATGCCGTGGTCAACGGCGAATTCCACGCCCAACTGCTGCAGCCCGACCAAATGCATGTCGATGTTGCGTGCACCGATCTGGCACCCGCCCGGCATGGCGACGCGCGCCTGCCCGAACCGGCCCACAAGCGGCCCGAGCACCGAAATGCTCGCCCGCATCTTCGTGACCAGCTCGTAGGGAGTCTCGAAGGATTCCACCGGCGCGGTGTCGATGCAAAGGGAGTGCCCGTCGCGCTCAACCGTAGCGCCGAGCCGCTCGAGCACTTCGCACATGATATCGATATCGGAAATGAGCGGCACGTTCTCCAACGTCGTCGCACCCTGCCCCAAAATGGAGGCCGCAATAAGCTTAAGCGCAGAATTTTTAGCGCCAGAAACCCTGACTGTCCCCGATAGGTTCGGCGATTCGCGCACTATGATTACTTCTTCTGGCACCTTGCCCACCACATCTATGTCTTCTATTTGCCAATAACGCTCCTATTATAAGAGCGCAGCCCAAGCAAGGGTCATTCTGCATAGCTTTTCTGAAAACAAAGGGCAACAGACACCGCCACACCCCGCCCGACGCCCAGCGCTAGCGCAGCGACGCGCCCCCTGAATTATCCAAATGTGACAGCAACGACGCGTTGCTGTCACATTCGGACCCGAAACAGGCGGCCAGCGACGCGCGAAGCGCGAGCGAAGCCGCCCGCCGCAGGTTCCG
>CAMORQ010000258.1 GCA_946623915.1 uncultured Coriobacteriaceae bacterium
GGAGGGCTATTTTGCCGAGAGGCTTGCACCGGGTGCGCTCGAGAAGAACTGGAAGCTGGGCCCGCACGCCGAGACGGCTCCGAGCTCGCACGCGCACGCTTCCCCTCGTGAGCGCTGCAACCGTGCGAAACAAACCCCCTTGCGTGCCCCTCCCCGCGCAAGGGGGTTTGGCATGCGGCAGGCCGTGACAGAATCTGCGTTAATCCATTACGCCCATCCGACAATCTCCACAGTTTGTTCGCTAGCGCAGGCACGGTGGCAGTGCTACTATGACGAACAAACGTTCTTATATAGAAGGAGGTGCCGCGCATGGAGCGGGTTGTTCTGCACTCCGATTGCAACTGTTTCTACGCATCGGTCGAAATGCACAGGAATCCGCATCTGCGGGGCAAAGCCGTCGTGGTGGGGGGAAACGAGGAAGCTCGCCACGGAATCGTCCTTGCAAAGAGCCCACATGCGAAAGCGGCTGGGGTGAAGACCGGCGAAGCGCTGTGGGAAGCTAGGCAGAAATGCCCGGGCCTGGTGGTCGTTCCGCCGGATTACACCGCCTACCTGCGCTACAGCCGTCTGGCGCGCATGATCTACTACGACTACACTGACCGCGTGGAACCCTTCGGGCTGGACGAATGCTGGCTCGACATCACCGGCAGCGCGGGATCTTTCGTCGGCGCAGCGCGTTTGGTGGCCGAAGAGATATCCGAACGCGTGAAGGCGGAGTTGGGCATCACGGTGTCGGTGGGCGTGTCGTGGAACAAGATCTTTGCGAAGCTGGGTAGCGACATCGACGACGGGGATGGCGTCGTCGAAATCACACGCGACAACTACCGCGAAGCGGTCTGGCCGCTTGCTGCGAAGGAGCTTATCTACGTGGGGCCCGCCACAACGCGCAAGCTGGCCAGCTCTCACATTTTCACCATCGGGGATTTGGCGAACGCCTCCGATTACCTGCTCGCGCGGCGCCTGGGCAAGATGGGCGGCGTGCTCAAGTGTTTTGCGCGAGGCGAAGACGCCACGCCCGTGCGGCGAATGGACAGGGACCGGGCGGACGTATGGCGCGAAATGAAGTCGGTCGGTAACGGACTCACCGCCCCGCACGACATCGTGTGCGAAAAGGACGCGAAAGCCCTTGTCTACCTGCTGTGCGAGTCTGTGTCCCAACGGCTGCGCGAATGCCGTATGCGTGCGAAGACCGTGTGCATCGGCGTGCGCGAGGCGAAGACGCTTTTTGGCTATACGCGGCAGATGCAGTTGCGCGTCCCCAGTTGTGCCACGGGCGAAATTGCCACCGCCGCCATGGCGCTGCTCAAGAAAAACGAACCGTTGGACTCCGTGCATCCGATCCGTGCCCTGCATGTGCGGGCGAGCGGACTCGTGCCTATGGACGCACCTTTGCAGTTGGACTTGTTTGGCAACGAAGAGCGGCGCGCTGCGGCCGAACGCCTGGACTTCTGCATAGACGATTTGCGGCGGCGGTTTGGCAACACGTGCGTGCGCCGGTTGGGCGAGCTGGCAGACCCGTCTTTGGCGCACCTGGACATCAAGGCCGACAACACTATCCATCCCGTTGGGTATTTCGGTGGGTGATGCGCGTGGTTAAAGGCATTGCATCCCGGACCAAACGCTACGTGGCAGTGGAGGCGTTGTTTTCCGAGGAAGGGCGCGTGGTCCCGAAAACCATCATTTGGGACGACGGGCGCCGTTTCGTCGTGGACGAGGTGCGCGATGTGCGCCGTGCAGCCAGCCTGAAAACCGGTGGCGACGGCATCCGCTACACCATTCGCGTAGGAAGCACCATCACCTACCTGTTCTACGAAGAGCCGCGCTGGTTCGTGGAAGAGCGTATCGCTGAAATGCCCTAGTGCCTGTTGCGGCAGAGTCGGCTGCTCATGTGCGCAATCGGCTCGAATCCTTTTTCTGCACGCGTGATACGGGTCGGCACCGATGTCTTGCTTCAAGGCTTTTGCCCGCATCGCCTTTCGGCTGCCGCCACGAGCTATTCGGCTTGGTGCGCGCGCCCAGGTGCACCGCCATCACCTATAATCATGAAAGTCGTTGTGTGGTTTCTTGCGACGGAGGAGGGCTCGCCATGCCGCATATTTCGATCAGCATGTATTCCGGCAGAACGGAAGAACAGAAGCGCGACATCGCAGCGAAAACGAAGCAGGCCATCGTTGACGCATGCGGGTTTCCGCCCGAGGCGCTGTCCGTTTCGGTGCGCGAATACGACCCCGACGTTTTCGAAGCGTCGGTGAAGCAAGTAATCGCCGACGACGTTCTTTACGAAACGTCCGACCACATCAAATAGACGCGTCGCACACGCCCGCTTCGGTGCGCATGCGTTCGGGATGCGCGGGCATCGGCGTTCGACATACGTGTTGTCCTATTGTCGGAAAACCCCGATAATGGTTGCATACTGTAATCACGCATAGGAAGGCCGCATCATGAAAAGACTCGCCCTCGCCTCGGCAATGCTGGCTTTCGTGCTCGCCCTTGCCGCATGCACGCAATCGAGCTTCGGGGCCGAGTCCGACGAGAGCGGGGTTCGCGCCGAAGCGGTTGGGCACGCGTCGGGCACCGCGACGGGCAACATCACCATCGAAGACGGTTACGGCATTGCGATCAACACGCGCTTGGAGGGCGGCTCGTTCGACGTGAGCATCGCCAACAGCGACGGTGTGGAAGTGTGGAGCGGAACGCGCGACAACAACGTCGCACCGATTATCGACACCGGTGCGGGCGATTTTACGCTGACCATCGAGGCGAAAAGCGCTACAGGCACGCTCGAGATCATTCCTGCGGACCTGGAAGCGCAGCGTGCCGCGGGGGCCACGCTCGAAGAGGCGATCGTTCAGGAAACCGGCAAAACCGCCGAAGAATGGGGCATTTCTACCTCCAACATTCAATCTGCCAGCTCGGCTGCATAAGCGCTTCCGTTGCAGGGTGGGCACGCAGGCAAAACGTTACACCATAAGCACATGCGGGTCGTCGTAGGCGGCAAAGGCTGCATCGTGCGTCACTAACAGCATGTCTTCGGATCGAGCCTGCGCCAGCAGCATGCGGTCGAACGGGTCGCCGTGGACGCCTTCGACGGGCAGCAGCTCCGCGCGATAGAAGTGCTCGAGCGTTAGCGGCAGGTCGCGAAGGCCTAAAACATTGCATGCGTCGTGGAAGCGCTTGGCGGTTAGCAGGAATCGATCGGGAAACTTGGCATGCTTGATCGCAATTTCCCATACAGAAGGATAACCAAGGTGCCAATGACTACCTTCTTCAAGCATAAGTTTCCTGGCCTTTTCGGGCAATTTAGGCGAATCGCCTATGGCCCAGAGCGCGATGTGGGTATCGGCCAGATAAAACATCACACGTAATCCTTGAACATCTCGAGAACATCGGCATCGAGCGCATCGAAAAGATCGTAATCTATAGGAGGAAGATCGAGCTCTTTCGCTAAATCGAGCCTAAGCCCTCCGTGTGCTGGAGGTTCATAGGGAAGGATACGCAGCATGGGTTTGGTTCGGTTTTTCACGATGATTTCCCCATACGTGCCATCAAGCAGCTCGGCGGCATACTGGGAGAAGTGCGTCTTCATGTCGTGCACGGTGGTTTCCTTGGTGGGGGGCACTTGTCCTCCTTGACTTCAGGTGGTTTGTTCAATATGACTT
>CAMORQ010000259.1 GCA_946623915.1 uncultured Coriobacteriaceae bacterium
GCTTGCCCTTCGGCGCGAAAACCCCCGCCGAGCTGGCCATCGCCGTCGTGGGTGAGTTGGTGGACGTGCGCTACAAACAGCGTTACAGCGAAGCGGAACGCGCGAAGCACGACGCCGATCTGGGCAGGGCGTGACACGCCCGAAAACGCGTCGCAAACTCATGCGCCAGGCTGATGCAGCCTACGTTGGAAGGTGGAGCGAACCGTGGATAGGTGCCCGGAGCGCGAAGTGATGATCGCGTGCAATACGCTGAAAACCGAAATCGAGCACGTTTCGCGCAAGCACGGCATTGTCCGTCGCACGGTGTGGCTCGAATCGCAATTGCACAACGTTCCCGAAAAGCTATCGGGTGCGCTGCAGGAAGCCATCGACGCCGTAGAGGACGCCGACCGCGTGCTGCTGGGATACGCGAACTGCGGCAATGTGGTGCAAGGGCTGCGCAGCGGCGACTTCGATTTGGTGGTGCCGCGGCTGGACGACTGCATATCGCTCGTGTTCGGCTCGCAGAAACGGCGGCAAGAATACGGGGAGCAATGGCGCAGCCTGTTCTTCACCGACGGCTGGATGAACGAAGGGCGCAACATCCTCGACGAATACGACCAGATGGTCGATAAATACGGCGAAGACGGCGCGCAGGACATCTACGACATGATGTACGCGCATTACCGCACGATGACCTTCGTCGACACCGGCCTCTACGATGTCGCCGAGCTGCTGGAGCGCACCCGGTTCATATCAGAGATGTGCGAATTGGAGCAGCGGGTCGAACCGGGTACGCTCGATTATGTGGAGCGCTTGGTGTGCGGCCCGTGGGATCCGGAACTGTTTGTGGTGGTTGGCCCAGGCGAAGTGATCCCGGCGACGCCCTTCATGGAGCCTGGCTCGGTAGTGTAGCCGCCTGCGGGCGCCAGCGGGGACGCGCCTGTCCCCGTTGGCACACGCATCTGTCGCGTTCGCGGTATAATCCTTCGTTGGGCGTGGGCCCCTGCGCGAATGTGGCGCATGGCCCTGTCCCCTTGTGTGTACCAATAAACTCATAGGTTAAAGGAGCAAGCATGTCGAATCCAGTGGTGAAACGGGTCCTGATTTCGGTCACCGACAAAACGGGCGTGGTAGATTTCGCGCGTGCGCTTTCCGAAGAATTCGGCGCGACCATCATTTCGACGGGCGGAACCGCACGTGCCATCGCCGAAGCCGGGGTTGCCGTGACCCCCATCGAAGAGGTTACGGGTTTTCCCGAGATGATGGACGGACGCGTGAAGACGCTGCATCCGAAGGTCCACGGCGGTCTGCTGGCGCGCCGCGACAGCGAAGAGCATATGGCGCAGGCGGCGGAGCTTGGCATCGAAATGATCGACATGGTGGTCGTGAACCTCTACGCGTTCGAAAAGACGGTGGAGGGCGGCGCCGACTTCGCCACCTGCATCGAAAACATCGACATCGGCGGGCCGTCCATGCTGCGTTCCTCGGCGAAAAATTTCGAAAGCGTGGCCGTGGTTACCGACCCGGCTAGCTACGATGCGATTTTGGAAGAGATGCGTGCGAATGGGGGCGCCACCACTAGGGAAACGCGGCAGAAACTTGCGCTGCGCGTGTTCCAGACCACGGGGGCGTACGACACCGCCATCGCCGAATGGATGGAGCAGCAGATCTAACATGCCCGATCAAGAACCCATAGAAGGAAACGTCCAGCCCGAAGGCGGCCGCAACGAAGCGCCTACGCCACCGCCTGGCGTGCCGCAGTCCGCAGGTCCGTTTTCAAACCCCTACATTCCCCCTACGGGAGGTTATGCGGGCACGCCAAGCGAGTCCGGTGAACCCGCAGGTTGGTCAGGCGTGGGAGCCGGGCCGGACGAACGCGGCAACATTGCATCCGATGGCATGCAAGGCGGTAGCCCGTTCGTGGAGCAGCAGGGTGCCCTTCACCAGTCCGATGACCGCTCTGCGCCGCAGTGGGGCGCGCAGCCTTCGGGCGACGAACGCGACGATCCCGCTAACGGTTCGCAGCTGTCGTCAGGGCTCTTCGGTCCGAACGGCCGTTGGCTGTGGTTTGCAGGCGGCGTGCTGTTCGCCATTTTCGGCGTGCTTATCGCCTTGTTGTTCAACATGGGCAGAAGCGCGAGCGTGCGCAACGAAGCGGTTAAATACGCCGCTTGGGGCTTGCTGGTTGGCGTCATCATCGAACTGTTGTTGATGTACGCGCTCGGCGGTGTGGATGCGTTCTATTCGCTACTTGGTTACCCAACGGGTTCGTCCTCGTCGGGAAGCGTGTTCTAGGAGAATCATGGCAATCAAAAGACCTGAAGGCACAAAGGATTTGCTGGGCGCCGAAGCGCAGTTCTGGGCGCGGTTCCGATCGACCGCGTTCGACCTGTTCGCGCGTTACGGCTATACGCCTATCGATGTTCCGATGTTCGAAAAGACCGAACTGTTCGTCCGCGGCATCGGCGAAGCGACCGATGTGGTGTCCAAGGAAATGTTCACGGTCGTGTCGGGCGGCAACCTTGCAAAACTGGTGGCCGGCGAACATGTGCGCAGCGACAGCAGGTTTTCGCTGCGGCCCGAAGGCACGGCAGGCGTGGTCCGCGCGGTGGCGCAAAACGGGATGCTACAGGAAGGCGGCGCGCCGGTGAAGGTGTCCTACGCCGGTCCGATGTTTCGCGCTGAACGGCCGCAGAATGGACGCCAGCGCCAGTTCAACCAAGTGGGCATCGAGTGCCTAGGCGCCGACGATCCTTCGATCGACGCTGAAGGCATCATCATGCTCATGCGGTTCTTCGAAAGCATCGGCATTCCCGCCGACAAGATGACGCTGCTGCTGAACACGCTCGGAGACGAGTCGTGCCGTCCTGCCTATCGTGACGCGCTGAAGGGCTTCATCGTCGACAATGCGGCCGACTTGTGCGAAGACTGCCAACGTCGCGCCGAAACGAACCCCTTGCGCGCCCTCGACTGCAAAGAAGAGGGGTGCCAACGCATTCTGGCGGACGCGCCGCGCATTGAAGACTACCTTTGCGACGACTGCAAGGCGCACTACGCGCAGGTCAAGGCCTACCTGGATGCGGCGGGCGTGACCTACGTCGAAGATTCGTCGCTCGTGCGCGGCCTCGATTACTACACGCGCACGGTCTTCGAGGTGCGAGTAAGCGTCGGCATGGACAACAACCAGAACGCCATCGGTGGGGGTGGGCGCTACGACAAGCTGATGGCGGAAATCGGTGGGTCCGACACGCCCGGATTCGGGTTCGCGCTCGGCTACGAACGTTGCAAAATCGCGCTCGAAGCGATCGGCGCCGAGTTCCCCGAACCGCCCGCACCCGCGCTCTACATCGCATGTGTGAGCAGCGATCAGCGCGCACTTGCGTTTTCGCTGGCGCAGCAGTGCCGTGATGCGGGCGTAGCCTGCGAGTTCGACCATCAGAGCCGCAGCCTGAAGGCGCAATTCAAGCAGGCGGATAAACTCGGGTGCGCGCACGTGGCGATTCTCGGCCCCGACGAAGTGGCCGCCGGCGTTGCGAAAGTGCGCGACATGGCAACCCACGAAGAACGTAAAGTGGCGCTGGAAGAGCTCCCGCAAGCGCTCGAAAAGTAGTCCCGCGTGACAACGGGGTCAGGCTTGAGCGTGCCAATGGGGTCAGGCTTAACGTC
>CAMORQ010000260.1 GCA_946623915.1 uncultured Coriobacteriaceae bacterium
AACCACCCCAACATCGTCACCATCCATGCCGCCGACGTCTACGACGGACGGCCCGCCATCGTGATGGCGCTCATCGACGGAACCACCCTCGGACACCTGCTCGAACACGGCCCGCTGGCACCCAGCGAAGCGCTGAACGTGCTCGACCAACTGCTCGACGCCATCGGCTACGCACACGACAACGGCGTCGTGCACCGCGACATCAAGCCCGAGAACATCTTCATCGATTCGTCGGGCACCGTGAAGCTTGCCGACTTCGGCATCGCGCATCTCGACGACAGCACGAAGACGCGTGCGACCATGGTGGGCACTGTGCTGGGCACACCCGGTTACATGAGTCCCGAGCAGGCAACGGGCGCAACCGTCGACCGGCGCAGCGACCTGTTCTCGATCGGCACGGTGGCCTACGAGATGCTCACCGGCAAGAACCCTTTCGGCACCGGTGACACCACCTCGCTGCTCTACCGCATCGTGCACGAACAGGTGGACGAGCTGCCTGCATCGGCGAGCGCAGGACTCCCCTGCGACATACGTCCCGCCATCATGGCGGCACTCGCGAAAAGCCCCGAGAACCGGCCGCAAACCGCCGCGGAGTTCAAGGCCATGCTGCATGGCAACATGGCCCCGCCCCCGCCGGTCGCCCCCGGCAGCGAATCGCTTGCGCGCAAAGCAGTGCAACGCGGCCCTACTTCGGGACGCACGGGCCTGCCTAAATGGCTGCCGTGGATCGCTGCGGCCGCCGTGCTCGCGGGAATCCTGATCGTGTTGTTCGCAAACGCGAACAGCGGCATAGGCGGTGGCGGAGGCGGTGGCGACGAGGGCAGCACGTCCGCTTCTGCAAGCAACGCTTTGACAGACTTAGGCAGCACCGCAGAGCCCGTGACGTACCGTCTCGGCGTCGCCGACGGCGAAGTGGTCGTGTTCTCGAGCGACCAGGAGCTCCCCTATAAAACCACCGGCATCGCAGCTGACAGCCTTACCGAAGACATAGCGGCGCAGGTGGACAGCGGAACGGAATTCGCCAGCTACGACGAAGCCGCCGCGAAGATCGCCGAATTCGAAGAGATTCTGGCGCGGCCGACAACGCCGCCCGTGTTCACGCACTATTCAGCCAGCTCGACGCTTCCCAAGGAAGCCGAAAACACCTACGAACCGGACAAGGCGTTCGACGGGCGCCTCGATACCGCCTGGGTCGAAGGCAACGTCACGGAAGGCGCAACGGGCGAAGGCGAATGGATAGAAATGGTTGCCGACGAAGAGGGCCTGCTCTCCAAGGTCACGATCGCGTCAGGCTACTACAAATCCGCGAAGGCCTACACGCGCAACGTCAAACCGCACGAAGTCGAACTGGCCTTCAGCGACGGCAGCACACAGCGCGCCTCTTTGGAAAAGATCGACTTCCGCGAAGGCGACACGTCGCGCTATGCCTATCAGGAAATCGTGCTCGACGAGCCCAAGGTGACGTCGTCGGTGCGCATCACCATCATCTCGACCTATCCTGGCGAATTCTTCGAGGACAAGAAGCCCTACGAGGACTGCTGCATCTCCGAGATAGAGGTGAGCTAGCTTGGATGAGCGCCAGGCCAGCAACCGAACGTGCATCGCTGTCGCAGCGTTGTTGTGCGCGCTGCTGATACTGGTCGCGACTACGGCCGGATGCTCGCCTGCCGGATCGGGCGGCCAGGGTGGATCGGCCTCGGCGAGCGCTTCGGGTTCGGCGAGCGCCGCGGCTAGCAACGCGTCCTCGCATCCCGGTGGCATCGCGTCCAACCCGCTGTCCACCCCCATCGAGGACAAGAATGCATCGCCTGACGCTTCCTCCGACGCTGCCGCCCTCTCCAGCGCTGCGTCATCTGCAGCGGGTTCGGGCGGCAAAACCGGCGAAGGCGGCGCGAACTCATCTGGCAGCTCGTCTTCGAGCGCGGCCGTGCCCGAGCAGGCGCCGGCAAAACCCCGCGACATCCGTTCGCTTCCTGCAGGCGAAGTGGTAACGGCGCAGGAAATAGAAGCGTTCGGCGAAGACGCCTGCTTCACCGTCGAGGAAATCGACGATGCGGTGTTCGCGCGCATGCAGGGCAACTCCTACGGGGCCGACTGCACCGTGCCGCGCGAAGAACTGCGCTACATCCGCGTGCTTCACGCCGACGCCGAAGGCGCCATCCATGTGGGCGAACTGGTGATGAACGTGGCGCTCGCCCAGGAAGTGTGCGAGATCTTCCGCGAACTCTACCATGCCGCCTACCCCATCGAAAAGATGCATCTGGTCGACGACTACGGTGGAGATGACAACGCCAGCATGGCCGATAACAACACGTCGTCGTTCAACTACCGCACGGTGCCTGGGTCGAGCAACCTGTCCAAGCATGCCTACGGGCGCGCCATCGACATCAATCCCTACTACAACCCCTACGTCCCCAACCCCTCCACCATCATGCCCGACGGCACCTGGCAATACGCCGACCGCAGCTGGTCGTGGACCTACAAGATAGAAGAGGGCGATCTGTGCCACCGCCTGTTCGTCGAGCACGGATTCACCTGGGGTGGCTATTGGGGAAACCCCGACTACCAGCACTTCGCCAAGTAACCGGATCGTTCACGCAACGACACGACCGCGCACTGCACAAAGAAAGGCACCAAACGCATGGCTGACCACGTACAAGCATCCGGCGCACCAACCGCGCCTTCCAACGGCAATCTTGGCCCCTACGTGCTCCAAGGAGAACTCGGGCGCGGAGCCATGGCGCGCGTCTGGCGCGCGTTCGACCCCAACCTGGAGCGCGAGGTCGCCATCAAGGAGCCGCTGTTCGACCAAAGCCTGCCCCAGACGGTGCTCGACGAAATGGCGACGCGCTTCGTGAAGGAAGGACGCGCCGCCGCACGGCTGAACCATCCCAACATCGTGACCATACATGCCGCCGACGTCTACGACGGACGGCCCGCCATCGTGATGGAGCTCGTGGACGGCATGACGCTTTCCTCCCTGCTCGAGAACGGGGCGCTTACGCCAACCGAGACGCTGAGCGTGCTTGACCAGCTGCTCGACGCCATCGGCTACGCGCACGAAAACGGCATCGTGCACCGCGACATAAAGCCCGACAACATCTTCATCAATTCGTCAGGGCGCGTGAAGCTGGCCGATTTCGGCATCGCCCATGTAGACGACGCAGGCGCGGGCCGCGCGACGGTCGTGGGCACCGTGCTGGGAACGCCTGGCTACATGAGCCCCGAGCAGGCGACCGGCGGCGCCGTCGACGGACGAAGCGATTTGTTCAGCGCCGCGATCGTGGGCTACGAAATGCTGACCGGGGCGAACCCTTTCGGGGCGGGTGCAGGCGGCGACAACACCACGTTGCTCTACCGCATCGTCCACGAGCCGGTGGCCGACTTGCCGAACTCTGTCAGCGCGGGTCTTCCCGTCGACATGCGGCCTGCCATCATGGCGGCACTATCCAAGGACCCTGCCATGCGACCGCAAAACGCCGCATCCTTCAAGGCGATGCTGCACGGTGGGGCGATACCGCCAGCCACGATCGCAGCCAGCAATCTGGCGGGCAAAGTATCGAAGGACGGGACCGACCGACCCAAATGGATACCTTTCGCCGTGATTGGCGTGGTGCTGCTGGGCATCGCGGCCGTA